>NZ_RZST01000130.1:0-14788 GCF_003997575.1 Mesorhizobium sp. M1A.F.Ca.IN.022.07.1.1 | reverse complement strand
TCCTGGTGCCGGGCGATTCCCCGGTCGGTTATCGGCTGCCGCTCGGCGCGCTGCCCTACGTGCCGCCGGCGCAATACCCCTATATCGTGCCGGTCGATCCGTCGCTGCCGCGCGCTACGCTGCCGGCGCGCGACGCTCTCTTGCCGGAACCTGCCCCAGCAGAACTTGAGGGCCCCGACGAAATGGCGCGCCGCCAGCTGGCAGCGTCCTTCACCGCGACAACGGGCCAGCAGGACCGCATCGAGCAGGAGATCACCGAGATCGGCGGTGCGGTGCGCACGGCGCTCACCGTCGAGCCTCGTGACGGGCGGCTCTGCGTGTTCATGCCGCCGGTCGAGGCGCTTGAGGACTATCTTGAGCTGGTGGCGGCGGCCGAGAACGCGGCCAAGGCGATCGGCCTGCCGGTGCATATCGAGGGTTATGGGCCGCCGCACGACCCGCGCCTCAACGTCATCCGCGTGGCGCCCGATCCCGGCGTCATCGAGGTAAACATCCACCCGGCCGCCGACTGGCGGGAATGCGTCGCGACGACCACGGCGATCTATGAGGAAGCCAGGCAGTCGCGGCTCGGCACCGACAAGTTCATGATCGACGGCCGTCACACCGGCACGGGCGGCGGCAATCATGTCGTTGTCGGCGGCGCGACGCCCAACGATAGTCCGTTCCTGCGCCGGCCGGACCTGTTGAAGAGCCTGGTGCTGCAATGGCAGCGGCACCCATCGCTCTCCTATCTGTTTTCCGGCCTGTTCATCGGCCCCACCAGCCAGGCGCCGCGCATCGACGAGGCACGGCATGACTCCCTCTATGAACTCGAGATCGCGCTGGCCCAGGTGCCGCATCCCGACAAGGGCGAGGCGCCGTTGCCGTGGCTGGTCGACCGGCTGTTCCGCAATCTCTTGACCGACGTGACCGGCAACACGCACCGTTCGGAAATCTGCATCGACAAATTGTTCTCGCCGGACGGTCCGACGGGACGGCTCGGTTTGGTCGAGTTCCGCGGCTTCGAAATGCCACCCAATGCCCGGATGTCGCTCGCCCAGCAATTGCTGGTCCGCGCTATCATCGCGCGGGCTTGGAAGAACCCGCTCGACGGCCGCTTCGCGCGCTGGGGCACGTCGCTGCATGACCGTTTCATGCTGCCGCATTATGTCTGGGCGGATTTCCTCGACGTGCTGGAAGATCTGAAGCTCAACGGCTTCGACTTCCGCCCGGAATGGTTCGCAGCCCAACTCGAATTTCGCTTCCCGTTCTGCGGCCAGGTGCAGCATGGCGGCGTCAAGCTGGAGCTCAGGCAGGCGCTGGAGCCTTGGCATGTGATGGGCGAGCAAGGCGCGATCGGCGGCACGGTCCGCTTCGTCGATTCGTCCATCGAGCGGCTGCAGGTGAGGACGCAAGGCCTCAATCCGGAGCGTCACGCGGTCGTCTGCAACGGCCGCATCGTACCGATGAAGGCGACCGACAGCAGAGAGGTCGCGGTGGCAGGCGTGCGCTTCAAGGCCTGGCAGCCGGCCTCCGGCCTGCATCCGGCCCTTCCGGTCAACACGCCGTTGGTGTTCGACATCTACGACCGCTGGTCGGGCCGCTCGTTGGGAGGCTGCGTCTATCATGTCGCGCATCCGGGCGGCCGCAACTACGAGACCTTCCCGGTCAACGGCAACGAGGCGGAGGCGCGGCGGCTGGCCCGCTTCGAGCCGCGCGGCCATACGCCGGGTGCCTATGTGCTGCGTGAAGAACAAGGTTCTGAAGAGTTTCCCATGACCCTTGACCTCAGGCGACCGGCGAGATTCTGATCGAGCATGGCCAAGGGGAATCAGAAACGGGCGGGCGGCAGGCCGCGGGCGCAGAGCCTGTTGGAGCATTACCGGCCGATTGAAGGCGTCGTCGACGAGATGGTCGACGCGTCGGGCAATCCGCGCCCGGCCTGGCAGTCCTTCATCGGAGCGCTGGACGATCTGGGGGCTGAGGCGCTCGGACAGCGCTTTGCCCGCGCCGACCAATATCTGCGCGATGCCGGCGTCTACTACCGCGTCTACGACAAAGCCGGCGCCAACGAGCGCGAATGGCCGCTGGCGCATGTCCCGCTGCTGATCGACGAGAAGGAATGGGCCGAGATCAGCGCCGGCCTCGTCCAGCGCGCCGACCTGTTCGAGACGATGCTGGCCGACATTTACGGGCCGAACCGGCTGATCGAGAAGGGAATCCTGCCGGCGGGGCTGATTGCGGCGAGCCCGGAATATCTGCGCCCGGTGGTCGGCGTCCGTCCGGCCAGCGGCCATTTCCTGCACATGGTCGCCTTCGAGCTCGGCCGCGGCCCCGACGGCCGCTGGTGGGTTCTGGGCGACCGCACGCAAGCGCCGTCGGGCGCCGGCTTTGCGCTGGAGAACCGCGTTGCCACCACGCGCGCCTTGTCTGACATCTATGGCGAGCTGCATGTGCATCGCCTGGCCGGCTTCTTCCGCCGCTTCCGTGATGCGCTGAACGGCATGGCGAAGGATTCCGGCGGCCGTGTCGCCATCCTGACGCCCGGACCGCTCAACGAGACCTATTACGAGCACGCCTATATCGCGCGTTATCTCGGCATTATGCTGCTCGAAGGCGAGGACCTGACGGTGTCCGGCGGCCGGCTGATGGTGCGCACGGTTTCGGGCCTGATGCCGATCGGCGTTTTGTGGCGGCGGCTCGATGCCGCTTTCGCCGATCCGCTGGAGCTCAAACCGGACTCGCAGATCGGCACGCCGGGGCTGGTCGAGGCGATCCGGCGCGGCACCGTCTCGGCCGTCAACGGGCTCGGTTCCGGCTTGGCGGAAACGCGGGCGCTGCTTTCTTTCCTGCCGCGGATCGCACGGGAATTGCATGGCGAGGAACTCAAGCTGCCGAACATTGCGACCTGGTGGTGCGGACAGCAGGCCGAACGCGACCATGTGCTGGCCAATATCGACCGCATGGTGGTTGGCCCGGCGCTGTCGACACGGCTTGCCTTCGAGGACGATGGCGCGACCAGGCTCGGTTCGGCGCTTTCGGCCGGCGAGCGGGCGGAGCTTATCGCGCGGATCGAAGCCGACGGGGTTGGCTTCGTCGGCCAGGAGGCGGTCACGCTCTCGACTACGCCGGTCTTTGCCGGCGGCCGCTTGGAGCCGCGGCCCGCCAGCCTGCGCGTCTACCTGGCGCGAACACACGAAGGCTGGACGGTGATGCCCGGCGGCTTTGCACGCGTCGGCTTCTCGCTCGACCCGACCGCGATGGCCATGCAGCGCGGCGGTCAGGCGGCGGATGTCTGGGTGGTCAGCCACAGGCCTGTCGAGCGGGAGACGCTGCTGCCGCAGGAGACCGACGGCTTCACCCGCACCATGCCCGGCAGCCTGCCGAGCCGCGCCGCGGAAAACCTGACCTGGCTCGGCCGCTATATCGAGCGCTCGGAAGACACGGTGCGGGTGCTGCGCGCTTATCACGTCAGGCTGGCGGAGACATCCGATCCCGAGATGCCGCTGCTCGCCGACATCAGAGACTATCTCGAACCGTTCGGCATCGAGGTCGAAACCGCGATCCCGCTTGGATTGATCGGCACATTGGACAGCGCCGTCTACAGCGCCGGCCAGATCCGCGACCGCTTCTCGCCGGATGGCTGGCTGGCGCTGAAGGATCTGTCGAAGACCATCCACAAATTCGCGGAGACGGTCGCTCCGGGCGACGACGCGACGCGGGCGATGACCGTGATGCTGCGAAAGCTTGCGGGCTTCTCGGGGCTGCTGCACGAGAACATGTACCGCTTCACCGGTTGGCGCTTCCTGGAGATCGGCCGCCGACTGGAACGTGGCATCCAGATCGCGCGCACGCTAGCCAGACTGACAAAGGCAGACGCGCGCGACGGCGCACTCGACATGATGCTGGAGATCGGCGACAGCGTCATGACCCACCGCCGGCAATATCCGGTTCAGTCAGGCCGGCGCACGGTTATAGACCTCTTGGCGCTCGATCCGCTCAACCCGCGCTCGATCCTGTTCCAGCTCGAGCGGCTCAAGGCCGAGATCGGCATGCTGCCTTCCGTCGGGGGCGAGGGACATATGTCGCCCGCGGCGAAAGAAATCCTGCAGCTCAACACGGCGCTCGCCGTGATGGAGCCTCAGGACATGACCGCGAAGGTGCTGGACGATCTCGCCATTCAGATCGGCGATCTCTACAACAGTCTCGCCAGGGCCTATTTTGGATAAATGCTCTACGACATCAGGCTCCATCTTCATTACGGCTATGCGGCCGCAGCCGGCGGCGGCAGGCACCAGGTGCGCGTGCTGCCACAGACGATCGCCGGCGTGCAGCGGGTTATCGCCGCCTCGCTGTCGTTCCAGCCGAATCCGGCCGAGCGCGCGGATTTTTCCGATTTCTTCGGCAACAACGTCACTGCGATCGCCGTTCGCGACGCGCATGAGGAGCTCCACGTCAGGATGAGCGCCCGTGTGTCGGTATCGCGGCCGGCAGCCGGCGTCGACGTCTCGCCCGACATTCACGGCTTGAGGGCGGAACTCGACGAGGTGCGTTCGCTGTTCCCCGACGCGCCGCATCACTTCCTCGCCGCCAGCGACCACGCCAGCATCGATCCGGTAATCACGGACTATGCGCGGGAAAGCCTCGCCGGTTCGGCGATCGCCACGGCGGTCGATCTCTGCAATCGGATCCACCGCGATTTCACCTATGACGGCAAGGCAACTACCGTGCAGACGCGCGCCAGCGATGCCTTTGCGCTTCAGCGTGGAGTTTGCCAGGATTTCTCGCACATCATGATCGCCGGGCTGCGCGGGCTTGGCATCCCCGCCGGCTATGTCAGCGGCTTCCTGCGCACGATCCCGCCCAAGGGTAAGCCGAGGCTCGAAGGCGCCGACGCCATGCATGCCTGGGTCAAGGCCTGGTGCGGGCGCGATGCCGGCTGGCAGGAATTCGATCCGACCAACGGCATGCGGGCGAGCAACGACCATATCACGGTGGGATACGGCCGCGACTATTCCGACGTGGCGCCGATTGTCGGCGTCCTGAAAACCACCGGCGAGCAGATCGGCGAGCAGGCGGTCGATGTCATCCCGGTCGCTGCCTGAAGGCGCACGATCGGTGATGCGGCTGCTTCTCAAATCGCGATCCCGCCGCTATCTTGCCGCCGGACCGTGGACCGGCCTGCCGGGCACTTGCGCGGAGTTCAATTGTTGACATCGGTCAGCATCATCATTCCAGCACACAACGCGTCGGCAACCGTTGCAGACACGTTGGCAACCTTGCGCTCGGAAGCCGAGATCATCGGCGAAGTGATACTGGTCGACGATTCCTCGACGGACAACACGGCGGCCGTGGCCGCGGACGCAGCCTCGCGGCTGGCGCTGCCGTTCCGGATCATCCGGTCCAATTGTCGAGACGCGGGCGGCTCCCGCAATCTTGCGCTGGCCGAGGCGCGCTTCCCCTGGATTTACATGATCGACGCCGACGATCTGCATATCGAGGGTGGGTTGCGGACGCTGCTGTCCAAGACCAGGACCAAGCCAGGCGCCGACATGGTGGTCGGCGCCTACCGCCGGCGGACCGATGGCCGGGACCGACAGTTCAAAACGCCGGCCGGCTACATGACTGCCGGGCTCGCCAATGCCTCCGCCTATGTGGAAGGCAGGATACGGTCGATTGCCGTCGGCAGCGCGCTGGTGTCGCGGCATACGGTCGGCGACACGCGCTTCCCGACCGGTCTTGCCTACGACGAGGACACATTGTTCTGGGCGCGGGTTATGAGCAAGGCATCGCTCGCGGTCGTGAGGCAACCGATCATGATCTACTTCGTATCGTCGGACCGTTCGGATGACCGCTTCGCGATAAAGCCTGCGCGACGCTTCCTCGAATGGCGCCTGGCGTTGCGCGAACTCGCCGACTGCGGCATTGCGAAATCGTCGTTGAAAGCGAGGGAAGGGCTTGTGGCGCTCAAGATCGCCCGCGTACACTACGCTCGCGGCGATCTCGAAACGGCGGCAAAATTCCTGGCGGTTGCCGAAGCGGCGCCCAAGGTTTCCACCGACATCTGGCGCTGCATGCGCTACCGGCTCAAAATCGCGGCGCGGCGCCGGTTCCCGGCCCATCGCGTCCAACTGCAAAGTGCCTGATGGCCGACGGGCCGGAACTTGCAGTCGTGGTGATAGGTTTTCGGGCTCCGACCGATCTGGTCGCGGCGGTCAGGTCGGTGCTCGGCCAGAACATCCCGCTCGAGGTCGTGGTCGTGAATTCCGGCGGCGGGAATGCCCAGGCGCTTCTGGCCAATGCCGGACTCGACGTGCCAGTCATCGAGTGCGAAGAAAGGCTCTTTGCCGGGGCCGCGAGAAATCGCGGCATAGCGGCGACGAAAGCTCCTTTCATCGCCTTTCTCGCGGATGATTGCCTGGCATACCCGCGATGGGCAGAGGTCCGGCTGCGCCATCACCGGGAAGGCGTCGCGGCCGTGGCAAGCGCCATCGCCAACAGTCATCCGCGCAATCTGGTCGCGTGCGCGGCCCATCTCGTTACCTATATGCGGCGCCTGCCAGGTCTTCCCGCTCATAAGGCACTTCGCTACGGCGTTTCTTTCGACCGAAAATTGTTCGATCGGTATGGCCTGTTCGACGAACAAATGGCGACGGGAGAAGACACGGAATTCCTGGAAAGGCTGCCAAAGGCGATCGTGCCGCTATGGGAGCCAGCGGTGCTTACCGTCCATCGCAACGAGACACGGCTGATCCGAGTGATTGTCGACCAGTATCTGCGCGGATACCGATATGGGACCTACCTCAAATCCGTTGGGCACCGAAAGCCATTGCGGATTTTCAAAGGGGTGTTTCGGGACCGGCGCAATGTCGGCAAGTTCGCAAAAGAAGGCCTGGCCGAAGAGGATAGACGTTTCGCGATGTTATCGCTGCCGATCGTATGGGCTGCATTGTTCGCAAAATCGCTGGGGGCAGCCGTCGGCGTAACGCATGGCGATAGGACAGGCACGCGGCCATGATCACCATGGAGATGAAGCAGCCGCGCCGGCGGCGCGGTCGATGGCTTTGGTCGCGGCAAAGGATCGTCGCCATTTTCAGCTATCGCTACGATGCGCATCTGGTGCCAGACCTCCTCGCCAATCTCGACGCAATCGTCGATGGCTGGATCGCCTATGACGATCGCTCGGCGGATGCGGTCTTCAGCAATGAACCGCAGAGGCGGCGCGCGCTTATTGCCGCGGCCTATGAGGCCGGTGCCGATTGGCTTCTGGCAATCGATCCGGACGAAAGGCTGGAAGATGCCGTGGCAAGCCGGATAGGCCAACTGACCAGCGGGTCCAGGCGCAATGCCTGGGGATTTCGCCTAAGGGAGATGTATACGCCGGCAAGCTATCGCATCGACGGCGTCTGGGGCCAAAAGATGCAGCACAGGCTTTTCCCCGCCTATCACCCGGATCTGAGCCGGTCGCAAGGGCTGCATGAGGCCTGGTTCCCCGAAGATCTGCGCTTCAAGCTTCGGGACAGCGGCCTTAACCTTTATCATTTGAAGATGATCGAGCCGAAACGGCGCGTGGCACGTCGCGACCTCTACAATCATCTCGATCCGGAGCAACGTTTGCAGCAGATCGGCTACGACTATCTGACGGACGAGTCGGGAGCGGTTCTGGAAGCGATACCGGCCGGGCGAGACTACTTTCCCACCCATGTCGACGACGGCAGGCTTTGGATGGCTGAGGTGTCCGCCGACCGGCGGAGCTGAAGGACGCCCTCTGGGGACGGCGGAACCAGCCGCTGTCGCGCGGCTTATCTACGGACCAGTTCCGTGGAGTTACCATGCTGCAACGAGCACAATCGTCCTTCGGCCGCCTGGCGGGTGGTCTGGAAATACAAGTGAACGGCGCGCAGAGTTCCGCCGAGCGCGCCGCGCTCAGCTATGTCAGCGATGCCGATCCGGGCATCCGGCGCCTGAGAAAAGGCAAGGGATTTTCCTATGTCGGCCCGAACGGGAGTGCGGTCACCGCGGCCACCCTTGACCGTATCAAGGCGATCGTCATTCCGCCCGCGTGGACGGATGTATGGATCTCGCCCGACCCGAACGGCCATATCCAGGCGACCGGCCGGGATCAGCGCGGACGCAAGCAGTACCGCTATCATCCGCAGTGGACCGAGGAACGGGACGGCGTCAAATACTCCAGCCTCGTTGCTTTCGCGCAAAGCCTGCCCTCCTTGAGGCGCCAGGTCGATGCCGACCTGCGCCGTCATGGACTTCCGCTGGAGCGCGTTGTCGCCTCTGTCGTCTGGCTGCTCGACAACACCATGATCCGTGTCGGCAATGCCGCCTATGCCCGCGACAACAAGAGTTTCGGCCTGACCACGCTGCGCGACCGCCATGTCGAAATCACCGGTTCCAGCCTGCGCTTCTCCTTCACGGGCAAGTCCGGCAAGGAATGGAAGCTGAAGCTCGTCGACCAACGCATCGCCAAAATCGTGCGCGGCGCGCAGGACCTGCCTGGCCAGAAGCTGTTTCAGTATCTTGATGACGAGGGAACACGCCGGCCGCTGCGGTCGGAGGACGTCAATCGCTATATTCGCGAGGCATCTGGCCCGGAGTTCAGCTCCAAGCATTTTCGCACCTGGGGCGGCACCATCCATGCGGCATCCCTGTTCGCGCAGGCGGAGTTGCCCGAGAGCATGACCCAGAAAAACCGCGTGATGAACAGTATCGTCGACAAGGTCGCCGAACGACTCGGCAATACGCGAGCCGTCTGCCGCCGGTGCTATATCCATCCGCTCGTCTTCGAGGCGTGGGCCGAAGGGAAGCTGCTCGGCGAAATGGCCGAAGCCAACAAACGAAAGCGCCTTATACCGGGCCTCGACGAGGAGGAGACGCTGGTGCTGAGATGGCTGCAGGCGCGCGAAGCCTGACCACCAGGAGGATAGCGTAAACCCTCGATAGCTCTACAACTTTTTTGTCGACCTTGTGTCGGGAAGGGTCCTACTGTTGCGTCCTTTGATACGGAAAGGACGCACCATGCTCTATGCCATTCTCTGCTACGCCTCCGAAGACGTGGTCTGCTCCTGGAGCAAGGAACAGGACGAGGAGGTCATGGCAAAGCTCCTCAACGTACAGGACAAATACGCCAGGGCAGGCCGGCTGGGGCCGGTGGCGCGCCTGCTGCCGACCACAGCCGCGACGACGCTTCGCAAGGTCAAGGGCGAATCGGTGGTGCTCGACGGCCCGTTCGCCGAGACCAAGGAGCAGTTCCTCGGCTTCTACACGCTCGAATGCAATCACCTGGACGAAGCCGTCGAGTTCGCTCGCGAACTCTCCGAGGTCAATCCGAGCGGTGGTTCCTACGAGATCAGGCCGATCTCGGTCTTCAATCCGACAAAGGTTCCCGCATGACCGAGCTTGCCTGGATCAGCAACGCGATCAGCACCGCCCGTCCGCAGGCGATGGGCGCGCTGCTGCGCTATTTCCGCGACCTCGACGCCGCGGAAGAAGCTTTCCAGGATGCATGCCTGAGGGCGCTGAAGAACTGGCCGAAAAACGGGCCGCCGCGCGATCCGGCGGCCTGGCTGATCTTCGTCGGCCGCAACAGCGGCATCGACGCGGTGCGCAAGCGCGCCAAGCAGGCGCCGATGCCGGAAGAGGACCAGATCTCCGATCTCGAGGATGCCGAAGGCGATATGGCCGAGCGGCTGGACGGCGCGCATTATCGCGACGATATCCTGCGGCTCCTGTTCATCTGCTGCCATCCGGACCTGCCGGCGACGCAGCAGATCGCGGTCGCGCTGCGCATCGTCTCCGGCCTGACCGTCAAGCAGATCGCGCGCGCCTTTCTCGTCGGCGAGAGCGCCATGGAGCAGCGCATCACCCGGGCCAAGGCGCGCATCGCCGATGCCGGCGTGCCGTTCGAGACGCCAGGCGCGGTCGAGCGTTCCGAGCGCTTGGCGGCGGTCGCGGCCATGATCTATCTGATCTTCAACGAGGGCTATTCGACCAATGGCGGCGAGGCGCCGGCCCGCGCGCCGCTTTGCGAGGAGGCGATCCGGCTCGCCCGGCTGCTGCTCAGGCTGTTTCAGCAGGAACCGGAGATCATGGGGCTGACGGCGCTGCTGCTTCTCCAGCATGCACGCGCGCCGGCGCGCTTCGACGCGCATGGCGAGATCGTGCTGCTCGAGGATCAGGACCGGTCGCTCTGGAGCCGCAAGATGATCGACGAGGGCCTGGCGCTGGTCGACAAGGCGCTGCGTCATCGCAAGCCTGGCCCATACCAGGTGCAAGCGGCGATCGCGGCATTGCATGCGCGGGCGGCAACACCCGAGGATACGGACTGGACCGAGATCGACCTGCTCTACGGCTTGCTCGAGCAGATGCAGCCGTCGCCGGTAGTGACGCTGAACCGCGCGGTTGCGGTGAGCAAGGTGCGCGGCCCCGAAGCGGCGCTGGCGATGATCGAGCCGCTAGAGGATCGGCTGGCAGGCTATTTCCACTTCTTCGGCCTGAAGGGCGGCCTGCTGATGCAGCTCGGCCGTGGCGAGGAGGCGCGCGTGGCCTTCGACCGCGCGATCGCTTTAGCCAACACCGCCGCCGAAGCCGCTCATATCCGCATGCATATCGACCGGCTGATCAAGGAAAGCACCGAGAAGTCGCAGGCCAAGAAGGCGCGCTGATCCCATTTTCACTGCTGGCCCAATTTTGCGCGCCGGGGTTGGACCATCCCGGGGTGGCGATTTTTCCCTGAAACGAGTAATGCCACGCCATGAAAGCGCCGTCGTGCCTGAGGGCGCCGACAAGACGTGGCGCAAGGCTTCGACGCTCGCCATATCCAAGGCGAGATCTGAAAAGGAACCAACATGACGATTGCGAAGGAAACGGCCTCACTTCTGGAGAAACTTGGCGTCGCCAAGGATGCACTTTCCGGTGGCGACCTCATCGTGCGCAGCCCGGTGACGGGCGAGCAGATCGCGGCACTGAAGTCGATCTCGGCGGTCGATGCCGGCAAGGCTATCGATGCCGCGCACAAGGCCTTCCACGCCTGGCGGCTGGTGCCGGGGCCGAAGCGGGGCGAGCTGGTGCGCCTGCTCGGCGAGGAGTTGCGTGCTCACAAGGCGGAGCTCGGCCGGCTGGTGTCGATCGAGGTCGGCAAGATCCCGTCCGAGGGTCTTGGTGAAGTGCAGGAGATGATCGACATCTGCGATTTCGCAGTCGGTCTTTCGCGCCAGCTCTACGGCCTGACCATCGCCACCGAGCGCCCTGGACACCGCATGATGGAAACCTGGCATCCGCTCGGCGTCGTCGGCGTGATCTCGGCCTTCAACTTCCCCGTCGCGGTGTGGTCGTGGAACGCGGCACTTGCACTCGTGTGCGGTGACGCGGTGGTGTGGAAGCCGTCGGAAAAGACGCCGCTGACGGCGTTTGCCTGCGGGGCGATCTTCGAGCGCGCCGCCAGGCGTTTCGGCGCCGATGCGCCGGAAGGCCTGCTCCAGGTGCTGATCGGCGACCGCGCCGTCGGCGAGGTGCTGGTCGACCATCCGAAGGTGCCGCTGGTCTCGGCCACGGGCTCGACCCGCATGGGCCGCGAGGTCGGTCCGCGGCTGGCCAAGCGTTTTGCACGCGCGGTGCTCGAGCTCGGCGGCAACAATGCCGGCATCGTCTGCCCGAGCGCCGATCTCGACATGGCGCTGCGCGCCATTGCGTTCGGCGCCATGGGCACCGCCGGCCAGCGCTGCACGACGCTCAGGCGTTTGTTCGTGCACGAGAGCGTCTATGACGCGCTGCTGCCGCGCCTGAAGAAGGCCTATCAGAGCGTTTCGGTCGGCAATCCGCTGGAGACCTCGGCGCTGGTCGGTCCGCTGATCGACAAGGCCGCCTTCGACAATATGCAGAAGGCGTTGAACGAAGCGGAAGCGCATGGCGGCAAGGTGACCGGCGGCACGCGGTTCGAGAACGGCCATCCCGAGGCCTACTATGTGCATCCGGCGCTCGTCGAAATGCCGAAGCAGGTTTCGCCGGTGACGGAAGAGACCTTCGCGCCGATCCTCTATGTGATGAAATATGCCGATTTCGACGAGGCGCTCGACCTGCACAATGCGGTCGGCGCAGGCCTGTCATCCTCGATCTTTACCCGTGACCTGCAGGAATCGGAGCGCTTTCTCGGCGTCGACGGTTCGGACTGCGGCATCGCCAATGTCAATATCGGCACGTCGGGCGCCGAGATCGGCGGCGCATTCGGCGGCGAGAAGGAAACCGGCGGCGGCCGGGAGAGCGGCTCGGACGCCTGGAAGGCCTATATGCGGCGCGCCACCAACACGGTGAACTTCTCCAAGGCCCTGCCCTTGGCGCAAGGCGTGTCGTTCGACATCGACTGAGGACATAGAGCGGTTCACCGTTCCACGGAAACGGCAAACCGCCCTATCTCTTTGATTTGACAATTCCGGACGGAAGACCGTTTCACACTATCCTGGAATTGCTCTGAGCGCCGCGTCATGGTCGAAGCGGCTCAACGGCGCGTCTCTTTGCGCGCCGTCACGGCAAGCTCGGAGCAGGCGCCGCGGCGCTCAGCCTTCGCTCGCGCCGGAAAAACTCGCCTCGAAGGCTGCGTCGACGATGGCGAGCTTGGCTGCCTGGACGGCCATGTATTCGTCGAAGAACTGCCGCGACACCCACATGACGGAATGTCCGCGCTGGCCGACCCAGCCGATGCTGCCGAGCGCCTCGGCGTCGCGGAGCTTGCGCGCCAGATGCGTGCGCGACAGCTTCAGCCAATGCGCAAATTCGCTGATCGAGATGACGCCGGTCGGAATCTTCTCGAGGCTGGCGTCCTCCGGATCGATACCCGACATCAGCCAGTCCATGACGATGCCGCCGTTGTTGAGCCAGATGAACAACGAGAAGGTTTGCTGGGGTTCCCGCACCGGAATGGATGCGAGCAATCCGTCGCAGATCAATGGCTGCAGCTTGGCCAGCATATCGGGGTGTCCGAGGAAAGTCGTCAGCCGGGCTCCGCCATCGATGCGGTCGAGCGTTCGCAAATGGGCATGGATCCAGCCGGTAAAGGTCTCGATGGTGGCCGCGGTCACCCGCAACGGATGAGCCCGGCCATCGCCACGCGACGAAATATATTCGGCGACGTTGTAACGGAGCATTTCCTTGACGAACGCTTCGGCGGTGTTGCGGCTGGCGACTGAATTGCGGCGCACGACCTCGATGAAACGCGCTACGGTCATTTCGGTGCGACGGTCATCGGGGTCGCGCCTGAAATGCAGCGCAAGTCCGACATGGCCGAGCAGCCAGCGCTGCTGAGTGGCAAAAACGGCGGCAAGGCGCGGGCTGGTTTCGTAGATATGGATGAGCGCGCGCGACTGCTCCTTGACACCGCGCAGAGCTGCCGGATGACTGGCGATTTCTTCGGCGCTCAGGGGCATTTCCTCGGGCACTCCATTCAATTCGAAGCAACGACCAAAGAAGATTCCCCGCCTTCCACGGTCGTGTCCAGTTACCCATTGGAACAACAGCTGATGTTTCGGCGCGTTCTTGCTAACCCTTTGCATCGATTCGAAAAACCCGGATAATAATTCGCTCGACGGTCCAGCGTTCAATGGGCGGCCTCTTCGCCGAATCGGCGAAGGAGCATCGACGCTTGGGCTTCGTGAGTGGACAGGTCGGCAACGTCCAAAACCGGTCTTTGCAACCTGCTGGCGGCGACCTATCCTGGAGGCTTGAAATCCGTTGCCTCTAGGCCGCCGCCGAGTGAAGCCATGCCGAGAACGATCCGGACGCTGACCGCCAGCGAGGTCGAAACGCTCGTCGAGTGGGCGGCGAGGGAGGGATGGAATCCGGGCATCGACGATGCCGCCGCGCTCAGGGCTGCCGATCCTGAAGGGTTCATCGGCGCCTTCGTCACCGGCGAGATGGTGGCCGGCATCTCGGCCGTCGCCTATGGCGCGGAGTTCGGTTTCATCGGCCTCTATATCTGCCGGCCCGATCGGCGCGGTGAAGGCCATGGCAAGGCGGTCTGGGATGCCGGCATGGCTCGGCTCGGCGACCGCATTGTCGGCCTCGACGGCGTAGCCGAGCAGCGGGCCAACTATCAACACAAAGGGTTCGTGCCGGCTTATGAGACCGTCCGCTTCAGCGGTCGTCCCGCCGGACTGACCGGGGGCCGGGAAATCCGGTCCGTTGAGGCCGCCGAGACAGCCGAGATCCTGGCCTATGACCGCCAGTGCTTCCCGGCGCCTCGGGAGGCCTTCCTGCGGGAATGGCTGCAGCCGCCCCGGATCGCGATGATGTCCACTGGCCCGACCGGCCTTGCCGGCTACGGCGTGGCGCGCCGATGCCGCGAAGGTTTCAAGATCGGTCCGCTGTTCGCGGACGACATGGAGACAGCCCTGGCTTTGATGGCGGAACTGACGGGAAGGACGGCAGGCGAGGCGCTGCATATCGACGTGCCGGCCACCCAGATCGGCTTCACCGCCGTGCTTCAGGCTGTCGGCATGGTCCCCGGATTCACGACGACCCGCATGTATCGGGGCGGCAAACCAGGCAATGTGCCGTCGAAGGTTTTCGGCATCACGACGCTGGAGCTGGGGTGATCGCGAAGCGAATGGCTTCGGTGCTGTGATCATTGTTTGTCCGGCGTGGCGCATGCGAGATGTCTCTCCGACGTGGTTCGGATGCCGGACTGTGTCTCGCCGCAACGCTCATCGCACAGCGGAGGTTATCGAATGGCTGCAAGAACCGTCCTGATCGCGGGCGGCGCCGGGGGAATGGGTCTTGCGGCGGGACTGCGCCTTTCGGCTGACGG
>NZ_RZST01000012.1:0-36660 GCF_003997575.1 Mesorhizobium sp. M1A.F.Ca.IN.022.07.1.1 | reverse complement strand
CTCGTACTCGCCGGTGCGGAAGTCGGCGCCGGCAAGCAACGGCGCGTCGCAGCGGCCGTCGTCGTTGGTGGTGACGGTCTTCAAATGCGTGCGGGCCTGGCCTTCGAGGCGGAAAAGCCCGATCGAGAGGCCCTTTGCCGGCCTCCCGGTCGCGGTATCGAGGACATGGGTCGTCAGACGCCCGCCATCGGCTTTCGACGTTTCTGCCACTGGCCGCCTCCCATCCCAAGTAGTCGAACGTTTTCAGGTCAATTGTGCGCCAATTAAAGGCGATGCATAAGCCCCGGTCGAGCGGAGTGCGGCAAAAAGCACTTTCAAAAATTTTCGGGGGAATGCACGAGCACTCCTTTCGATATCTTCATCTCAACATTCGGGCAGGAGCGATCATGCGTTACGAACGGGACATGCGCGGTTACGGAGCCAATCCGCCGGACCCCAAATGGCCCGGCGGCGCCTATGTCGCGGTGCAGTTCGTCGTCAATTACGAGGAAGGCGGCGAGAACTGCGTGCTGCACGGCGACAAGGCCTCCGAAGCCTTCCTCTCCGAGATCGTCGGCGCCGCCCCCTGGCTCGGCCAGCGCCACTGGAACATGGAATCGATCTATGAATACGGCGCCCGCGCCGGCTTCTGGCGGCTCTACCGGCTGTTCACGGAAGCTGAGGTGCCGGTGACCTGCTACGGCGTCGCCACGGCGCTGGCACGCTCCCCCGATCAGGTCGCGGCGATGCAGGAGGCCGGCTGGGAGATCGCCTCGCACGGGCTGAAATGGATCGACTACCGCGACCATAGCGCGGAGGACGAGCGACGCGACCTCGAAGAGACGATCCGTCTGCATTACGAAGTGACCGGCGCGCGGCCGACCGGCTGGTACACCGGCCGCACTTCGGTCAACACGGTGCGACTCGTCGCCGAGGAAGGCGGCTTCGATTACGTCTCCGACACCTATGACGACGAATTGCCCTACTGGTTCGACCGGGATGGTTTGGAGAAGCCGCAGCTCATCATCCCCTATACGCTCGACGCCAACGACATGCGCTTCGCCACGCCGCAGGGCTTCAATTCGGGCGACCAGTTCTTCGCCTATCTGAAGGACAGTTTCGACACGCTCTATGCGGAGGGCAAGGCGGGGCGGCCGCGCATGATGAACATCGGCCTGCATTGCCGGCTGGTTGGCCGTCCGGGCCGCGTGGCGGCGCTGAAGCGCTTCGTCGACTATGTGAAGTCGCATGACAGGGTGTGGCTGACCCGGCGCATCGATATCGCAAAGCACTGGCGCGAGACGCACCCCTACCAGGCGCCGGCGCTGCGCCCGTCTCGGATGGAATTCGAGGAATTCGTGCCTGCCTTCGGCGGGGTGTTCGAGCATTCGCCGTGGATCGCCGAGCGGGCCTACGAACTGGAGCTCGGCCCGGCCCATGACAGCGCCGGCGGCCTGCACAACGCGCTCTGCCGCGTCTTCCGCGCGGCGACCGAGGCCGAGCGGCTTTCTGTGCTCAACGCCCATCCCGACCTTGCCGGCAAGCTGGCGGCGGCCAAGCGGCTGACGCCGGAATCAGCCAAAGAACAGGCCTCCGCCGGGCTCGACGCGCTGACCGACAAGGAGCGCGAGCTGTTTTCGAAGCTCAACGCCGCCTATGTCACGACCTTCGGCTTTCCCTTCATCATCGCGGTCAAGGGCAAGACGAAGGACCAGATCCTGGCGGAGTTCGAGGCTCGCATCGGCAACAGCCGCAGCAATGAATTCGACACCGCGTGCAAACAAGTCGAGCGCATCGCGCTGCTTCGGCTGAAAGACATGCTTCCAAAATAGGCTTCAACACATGGACAGGATGAACATGGCCGAGCGAACCTATTACGCGCCGCATGGCGGCCATCCCGGTCAGCACGAGCTGTTGACCGGCCGCGCTGTCTTCACCGAAGCCTATGCGGTGATCCCCAAGGGCGTGATGCAGGACATCGTCACCAGCCCGCTGCCGTTCTGGGACAAGACAAGGGCCTGGATCATCGCAAGACCGCTTTCGGGCTTCGCCGAGACCTTTTCGCAGTACATCGTCGAGGTCCTGCCCGGCGGCGGCAGCGACCGACCTGAGCTCGACGCCGAAGCCGAGGGCGTGCTGTTCGTGGTCGAGGGCGAGCTTACGGTCTCGCTTGCCGGCAAGAACCATGTGCTTCGCCCAGGCGGCTTCGCCTTCCTGCCGCCGGGCAGCGGCTGGACGGTGCGCAATGAGAGCAGCGGTGCGGTCCGCTTCCACTGGGTCCGCAAGGCCTATGAGGCGGTCGACGGCCTCGACGTTCCGGAAGCCTTCTTCAGCAGCGACAAGGAGGTCGAGCCGAGCCCGATGCCCGGCACGGGAGGCCACTGGGCGACGACGCGCTTCGTCGACCCGGCCGACATGCGCCACGATATGCATGTCACCATCGTCACGCTCAAACCCGGCGCGGTCATCCCCTTCGCCGAGACCCATGTCATGGAGCATGGGCTCTATGTGCTCGAAGGCAAGGCAGTCTATCGCCTCAATCAGGACTGGGTCGAGGTCGAGGCCGGCGACTTCATGTGGCTGCGCGCCTTTTGCCCGCAGGCCTGCTACGCCGGCGGTCCCGGGAATTTCCGCTACCTGCTATACAAGGACGTCAACCGGCACGCCAAGCTTGGCGGCGCCCTTGGGGCTCGCGCGCGGTGACCCAAATCGTGGCCCAGCCGCTGACACGCGAAAACTTCGCGCCGTTTGGCGACGTGATCGATATGGGCGGCGAGAACTGCTACCCGATCAATGGCGGCAAGGCGATGCGCTACCACGATCTCGCCACCGCCGAGGCCACCGGGCCGAATGCCAAGGTGCTGATCTCGATGGTGCGCGGCACCCCCTACGAGATGCCGCTGAAACTGACCATGGTCGAGCGCCATCCGCTCGGCAGCCAGGCCTTCATTCCGTTGTCGCCGCGGCCGTTCCTGGTTGTCGTCTGCCATGACACTCAGGACGGCCCAGGCGAGCCGCACGCCTTCATCACCGCGCCCGGGCAGGGCATCAACTACCGGCGCAACCTCTGGCACGGCGTGCTGACGCCGATCGGCGAGGAACAGGACTTCCTCATCGTCGACCGCGGCGGCGACGGCGCCAACCTCGAAGAGTGCCATTTCTCGCACCCTTACGAGATCCATCTTCCCTGAAAGCTGCCAGTTTTCCCCGATGACAGACATTTCGCTGATCGACCGCCTGCTCGACGTTATCGAGCACGATATCGTGCCGAAGACCGCTGAAGGCGTTGCCCATGGCAACAAACTCTTCGGCGCCGCCATCCTGCGGAAAGACGACCGCTCGCTGGTGATTGCCGAAACCAACAACGAGATCGAAAATCCGCTCTGGCATGGCGAAATGCACTGCCTGAAGCGATTTTACGAAATGCCAAAAGCCGAGCGCGTCGACACCAGGGATGCACTGTTCCTGGCCACGCACGAGCCCTGCTCGCTGTGCCTGTCGGCGATCACCTGGACCGGCTTCGACAATTTCTACTACCTCTTCAGCCACGAGGACTCGCGCGACAGCTTCGCCATCCCGCATGACCTGAAGATCCTGAAGGAGGTCTTCACACTCGATCCCGGCGGCTACAACGCCGAGAACGCCTATTGGAAGAGCTTTTCCATACGCCGGCTGGTGCGCGCTTTGCCCGAGGCGGAACGCAGGCGGCTGGAGGCGCGCATTGCCAAGATCTCCGCACGCTATGACGCGCTGTCCGGCACATACCAGGCGAGCAAGGCCGACAACGACATTCCGCTGAACTGACGCTTTGAACTGACGCTTATTGACCAGCCGATTTCGCCGGCTGGCCCACGACGCCTCGGCGACGGTTCCATCATGTGCCTTGCATGAAAACCGTCACAGAATTCCCTCGCAAGGTCGTCGAATTTCCCGATATGGGCATCGTCATGCCGGATGGCTGCCGGCTGTCGGCGCGCATATGGATGCCTGAGGATGCCGGCGACAACCCGGTGCCGGCGGTCCTCGAGCATTTGCCCTACCGCAAGCGCGACGGCACCATCTTCCGCGATCAGCTGACGCATCCCTATTTCGCCGGACACGGCTATGCCTCGATCCGCGTCGACATGCGCGGCAACGGTGATTCCGAAGGGCTGATGGACGACGAATATTCCGAGCAGGAATTGCAGGACGCCTGCGACGTCATCGCCTGGGCGGCCGCGCAGCCCTGGTGCAACGGCAATGTCGGCATGATGGGCATATCCTGGGGCGGCTTCAATTGCCTGCAGGTCGCGGCAAAGCAGCCGCCTGCGCTGAAGGCGGTGATCAGCCTGTGCTCGACCGTCGACCGCTATGCCGACGACATCCACTACAAGGGCGGCTGCCTGCTGCTTGAGAATTTCGGCTGGGCCTCGACGATGCTCTCCTATTCGTCGCGGCCGCCGGATCCGGAAATCGCCGGCGGCAACCGCTGGCGCGATCTGTGGCTGAGCCGGCTGGAGAACCAGGCTTTTCTCGCGCCGCTTTGGCTCAGCCACCAGCATCGCGATGCCTACTGGAAACGCGGCTCGATCTGCGAGGACTTTTCGGCCGTTAAGGCGGCAGTGCTGTCGATCGGCGGTTGGCATGACGGCTACCGCAACACGATCTCCAATCTGGTCACCAACATCCAGGCGCCGGTGAAGGGCATCGTCGGCCCCTGGATCCACAAATATCCGCATTACGCGGCACCCAATCCGGCCATCGGTTTCCTGCAGGAGGCGCTGCGCTGGTGGGACCGCTGGCTGAAGAGCGCGGCGACCGGCGTCGAGGCCGACCCGGACTACCGCGCCTATGTGATGGACAGCGTGCGTCCGGCCCGCTGGCATCCCGAACGGCCAGGCCGCTGGGTTGCGGAACAGCAATGGCCCTCGCCCGACATCAAGATGAAGGCAACCGAGCTCATTCCCGAAGGCGCCGGGCCGGCAATCGTCGCCTCGCCGCAAAGTTGCGGGCTTGCGGGCGGCGAGTATTTTCCCTTCACCTTCGGTCCGGAACTGCCGGGCGACCAGCGCCCCGACGACGCGCTTTCGGTATGCTTCGACCAGGTCGAACTCGAGGAGGCGATCGACATCGTCGGCGCGCCTGAAGTCGAAGTACGGGTTGCCTCGGACCGCCGCCAGGCCAACCTCGCGGTGCGTCTCTGCGACGTGCATCCGGACGGCGCCTCGGAGCTGATCTCCTATGGCGTGCTCAACCTCACCCACCGCAACTCGCACGAGTTCCCGGAAGCGCTGGTGCCAGGCGAGACGGTTTCGGCACGCGTCGTGCTCGACCAGTGCGCCTACCGGGTGCCGGCCGGCCACCTGCTGCGGGTCGCCGTCTCGACGGCCTACTGGCCGATGATCTGGCCGTCGCCGGAGCCGGCGACGCTCGAACTGTCGGCCGCGACGCTCAAGCTGCCGCTGCGTCCGCCGGCGACGGCCGACGAGGTGTCGTTTCCCGAACCGGAAGGGGCTACGCCCTGGGCGACCGAGACGATCAGGCCGACCAATTCCGAACGGCATATTGACCGCAACGAAAAGACCGGCGTCGTCACGCTTGCCGTAACGGACGATTTCGGCGAGGTGCGCGACCTGGAGCACGGGCTGGTCCACGGCAGCATGGTCCGGGAGACATGGGCGATCCAACCCGACGATCCGCTGTCGGCGACGGGCAGCACGCATTGGACGCAGACATTGTCGCGAAATGAATGGTCGGTGCGGACCGAGACCTTCGCTGAGATGCGCTCGGACGCGCAAGACTTCATCCTCAACGCCAGAATCGAGGCCTATGAGGGCGAAAAGCTGGTGTTTGAACGCGATTTCAAACAGACGATTCCCCGCGCTCTCGTGTGAGCGCTTACAAGATTGGTCCAAATGCGACGCGCCATTTACGCCACGGCATGTCGCATTCGGTCTTGCTTACAGCTTTCCGTTGCGCTCATTATCCCTCACAAGAACAAGAACCGACCACATGGTCGTACCATCAGAGTGAGGAACCCATAATGACAAACGAACTCGACTATCTCAGCCGGCGCGTCGCTGCCGGAAAGCTCAGCCGCCGCGACTTCCTTGGCCGCGCCGCCGCGCTCGGCGTCACCGCGCCCTTCGCCAACTCGCTGCTTTCGAGCGCTGCCCGGGCTGCCGGCCCCGTCAAGGGCGGCACGTTGAAGGCCGGCCTGGTCGGCGGTGAATCCACCAACAGCCTCGACCCGGCGCTGATGATGACCCAGGTGCCCTTCGCCTTCGGCAAGTGCTGGGGCGAAATGATCGTCGAACTGTCGCCCGACGGCAAGCTCGAGAACCGCATCGCCGAGGAAATCGGCTCTTCCGACGACGCCAAGGTCTGGACGCTCAAGATCCGCGACGGCATCGAATTCCACAACGGCAAGACGGTGACCGCCCAGGACGTGGCCGCCACGCTGGAGCGCCATTCGGACGAGAAGTCGAAGTCCGGCGCGCTCGGCTACATGAAGGGCATCGAGACCATCAAGGTTAACGGTAAGGAAGTGGTCCTGACCCTGAAGGAAGCCAACGCCGACCTTCCCTATCTGCTCAGCGACTATCACCTGATCGTGCAGCCGAATGGCGGCAAGGACAAACCCGATGCCGGCATCAGCGCCGGCCCTTACAAGGTCAAGGTCAACGAGCCCGGCGTGCGCCATGTCGGCGAACGCTTCGCCAACTACTGGCAGGGCGACAAGATGGGCCATGCCGACCAGGTCGAAGTCGTCGTCATCAACGACGCGACGGCGCGCACGGCGGCCCTGCAGGGCGGTCAGGTCAACATGATCAACCGCGTCGAGCCGAAGATCGTCGACCTGATCAAGCGCGTGCGGGGCGTCACCATCCGCAACCACTCCGGTCCCGGCCACTACGTGTTCATCATGCATTGCAACACGGCGCCGTTCGACAACAACGACCTCAGGATGGCGCTGAAGCTGGCGATCAACCGCGAAGAGATGCTGAACAAGGTGCTGCGCGGCTACGGCTCGCTCGGCAACGACTTCCCGATCAACGCCTCCTACCCGCTGTTCACAGAGATCGAGCAGCGCAAATACGATCCCGACAAGGCCAAGTTCCACTACAAGAAGTCGGGTCACGACGGCGCCGTGCTGCTCAGGACGTCGGACGTCGCCTTCCCCGGCGCGGTCGATGCCGCGCAGCTCTATCAGCAGAGCGCGGCCAAGGCCGGCATCAAGCTGGAAATCAAGCGCGAGCCCGGCGACGGCTACTGGAACGAAGTCTGGAACAAGCAGCCCTTCTGCGCTTCCTATTGGGGCGGCCGCTCGACGCAGGACCAAATGTACTCGACCGCCTACCTGTCGAGCGCCGACTGGAACGACACGCGGTTCAAGCGGCCGGACTTCGACAAGATGGTGCTGGCGGCGCGCGCCGAGCTCGACGAGGCCAAGCGCAAGCAGATGTACCATGACATGGCTGTGATGGTGCGTGACGAGGGCGGCTTGATCCTGCCGATGTTCAACCAGTTCATCGACGCAACTGGTCCCAAGGTCGGTGGCTGGGTGGACGATCCGCATCAGGAGCTGATGAACGGCTACGCCTTGGCGAAGTGCTGGATGGAAGCCTAAGGTCCGGCCTTGCGGAGATGTCCTCACCCGTCGTGAAACTGGTGGCCCAGCGCGTTGCGCTGGGCATCCTCCTTCTGCTGGCCGTTTCGGTCCTGATCTTCGCCGGCACGCAGATCCTGCCCGGCGACGTCGCCCAAGCCATCCTCGGACAATCGGCGACGCCGGAGTCGCTCGCCAATCTGCGCGAACAGCTCGGGCTCAATCAGCCTGCCTATATCCGCTACTTCCACTGGCTGGGCGGCGTGCTCACCGGCGATCTCGGCACTGCCATGTCGAGCGGCCAGGACATCGCGACATCGATCAAGGAACGGCTGTGGAACACCTTGTTCCTGGCCTTCTGGGCGGCAATCGTGGCCATTCCGCTGGCGATCACGCTTGGCCTGATCGCGGTGCGCTACCGCAATGGCTGGGTCGACAAGATGATCTCCGGCGTGGCGCTCGCCTCGACCTCGTTCCCCGAATTCTTCATCGGCTACCTGCTGGTCTTCTACTTCGCGGTCGAGCATCAATGGTTCCCAGCCATCTCGACCGTCTATGACGGAATGTCGTTAGGCGAGCGGTTGCAGGCGATCGCGCTGCCGGCGGCGGCGCTGACGCTGGTGGTGCTGGCCCACATGATGCGCATGACGCGAGCGGCCATCCTCAACGTCATGCAATCGGCCTATGTCGAGACGGCGGAACTCAAGGGGCTTTCGGCTTTCGCGGTCATCCGCAAGCATGCCTTCCCGAACGCGATCGCGCCGATCATCAATGTCGTCATGCTGAACCTCGCCTATCTCGTGGTCGGCGTCGTCGTGGTCGAGGTGATCTTCGTCTATCCGGGCATGGGGCAATATCTCGTCGACCATGTCACCAAGCGTGACGTTCCCGTCGTCCAGGCGGTCGGCCTGATCTTTGCGGCCGTCTATATCGCGCTCAACATCATCGCGGACATTGCGGCGATCGTCGCCAATCCGCGGCTCAGGCATCCGAAGTAGGGGGCGCCGGTATGCTCGATATCAGACGCACTCCTGTCGCGGCGCTGATCGGCATTGTGCTGACGACGCTGTTCGTGCTGGCGGCGGTCTTGGCGCCATGGATCGCCCCGCACGGCAATGCCGAGATCGTCAGCGACGTCCCTTGGGAACCGATGTCATCGGTGCACCTGTTGGGCACCGACAATCTCGGCCGCGATCTCCTGTCCCGCATGATCTATGGCGCCCGCATCACGCTGTTCATCGCCGTGCTGGCCACCGCGCTGTCCTTTTCGCTCGGCGCCATTCTGGGCTTTTCGGCGGCGGTGTTCGGCGGCTGGTTCGACACGATGCTGTCGCGCCTCGTCGACCTGCTGATGTCGATCCCGACGCTGATCATGGGCC
This sequence comes from Mesorhizobium sp. M1A.F.Ca.IN.022.07.1.1, assembly GCF_003997575.1. NCBI lineage: Bacteria > Pseudomonadati > Pseudomonadota > Alphaproteobacteria > Hyphomicrobiales > Phyllobacteriaceae > Mesorhizobium > Mesorhizobium sp. M1A.F.Ca.IN.022.07.1.1. The sequence continues at coordinate 27,714 of NZ_RZST01000012.1, read as the reverse complement.
TGGTCGTCCTGTCGGTGCTGCCGTCCAACCTGGTGACGCTGATCCTGGTGATGGGCATCCTCGATTCGACCCGCGTCTACCGCTTGTCGCGCGCGGTGGCGGTCGACATCAACGTCATGGACTATGTCGAGGCCGCGAAACTGCGCGGCGAAGGCAGCGGCTGGATCATTTTCCGCGAGATTCTGCCGAACGCGCTGTCGCCCCTGGTCTCGGAACTCGGCCTGCGCTTCATCTATGCGGTGCTTTTCCTGTCGACGCTCTCCTTCCTCGGCCTCGGCGTGCAGCCGCCGGACGCCGACTGGGGCGGCATGGTGAAGGAGAACAAGGACGGCATCGTCTTCGGCATCCCGGCGGCGCTCATCCCGGCGGCGGCGATCGCGGCTCTGGCGATCTCGGTCAATCTTGTCGCCGACTGGGTGCTCAACCGCACGACCAGCCTGAAGGGAGGGCGCGGGTGATGGCTGACAGCAAAGCAAACTCCGGCCGACTCCTCGACATCCGCAATCTGCGCATCGAGGCGACCGTCTACCCGCCCGGCGAGGCGCCGAAAACCATCACCCTTGTCCATGATGTCTCGCTGACGCTGGAGAAGGGCAAGGTGCTCGGCTTGATCGGCGAATCCGGCGCCGGCAAGTCGACGATCGGCCTGTCCTCCATGGGCTATGGCCGGGGCGGCGTGCGCATTACCGGCGGCGAGGTGATCCTCAACGGCCGCGATATACTGAAGGGCGGCAAGGAGGGCTTGCGCAAGCTGCGCGGCCGCGAAGTGTGCTATGTCGCCCAGTCGGCGGCGGCGGCCTTCAATCCGGCGCACCGGCTGATGGACCAGGTGGTGGAGGCGACGCTTCTGCACGGCACGGCAACCCGGGCCGAGGCCGAAAAGCGAGCCGTCGCGCTGTTCAAGAAGCTCAGCCTGCCCAATCCGGAAACGATCGGTGAGCGCTTCCCCCACCAGGTCTCCGGCGGCCAGTTGCAGCGCGTCATGACGGCGATGGCGCTTTGCTCCGAGCCCGACCTGATCGTCTTCGACGAGCCGACCACGGCGCTCGACGTGACGACGCAGATCGACGTGCTGGCGGCGATCAAGGACGCCATCCGCGATACCCATGTGGCGGCTTTATACATCACCCACGACCTCGCCGTGGTGGCGCAGGTAGCGGACGAGATCATGGTGCTGCGCCATGGCCGGCTGGTCGAATGGGGCGGTACTCGCCAGATCATCAAGGAGCCGCGCCAGGAATATACCAACGCGCTGGTCTCGGTGCATGAGATCGAGCACAACGAACAGCAGCCCGGCACCACACCGATGCTCTCGGTGAAGAACGTGACGGCCGCCTATGGCGGCGGTCTCGTCAAGGTGCTGAAGAATGTCTCGGTCGACATCTACCCGGGCCAGACGCTGGCCGTCGTCGGCGAGAGCGGTTCCGGCAAATCGACGCTGGCGCGCGCCATCACCGGCCTCCTGCCGCCCGAGCAGGGCAGCGTCTTCTTCGACGGCCGAACGCTTGGCAACAGGCTCGCCGACCGGCCGAAGGAGGATCTGCGCCAGCTGCAGATGATCTACCAGATGGCCGATGTCGCGATGAACCCGCGCCAGACCGTGGGAACGATCATCGGCCGGCCGCTCGAGTTCTATTTCGGCATAAGGGGCCGCGAGCGCGACAAGCGCGTCGCCGAGCTGCTCGACCAGATCGAGATGGGCAAGGGCTTCATCGACCGCTATCCGGCCGAGCTTTCCGGCGGCCAGAAGCAGCGCGTCTGCATCGCCCGTTCGCTCGCCGCCAAGCCGAAGCTGATCATCTGCGACGAGGTGACCTCGGCGCTCGATCCGCTGGTCGCCCACGGCATCCTCAAGCTGCTGCTCAACCTGCAGCAGATCGAGAAAGTGGCCTATCTCTTCATCACCCACGATCTCGCGACAGTGAAGTCGATCGCCGATTCGATCGCGGTCATGTATCGCGGCGAGGTCGTTCGCTACGGCTCCAAGAGCAAGGTGCTGGCGCCGCCCTTCGATGCCTACACCGACCTTCTATTGTCCTCCGTCCCCGAAATGGAGATCGGCTGGCTGGAGAAGGCGATCGCCGGCCGGCGCATGGAAAGCGCCGGCAACTAAGCTGGCTTGCTCTTCTCTGCGCTTCTGGGACTTGGCCGGGTCGGTCTAGCCCTCGATGCTGATCTCTCCCGTAAGACCGCATGGAATTCCCGTGGCGCTTAAATCCAAATTGCTGCTCATCATCCTTGACGGCGTGCCCTACCGGAACTGGCGCCGGCTCATGGGCAATCTCGAAGGCTGGGTACAATCGGGTGAGGCGCAAGTGTGGAGAATGCGCTCCGTGCTGCCGTCAACATCGGCCTGCTGCTACGCCTCGATCCATACCGGGGTCACGCCGCAGGTTCATGGCATCCTCTCCAACGAGAACCGGTTCCGGGTCAGGCAGCCCGATATCTTCTCGGAGGTCAGCAAGGCGGGCGGCAGGACCGGGGCGGTGACGCATTCCTACTGGTCGGAATTCTTCCGCTCCCATCCATTCGATCTCGTCGAGGACATGGAATTCGACGAGCCTGGCGGGCCGATCACGCATGGCCGCTTCCACACCATGACCGGCTACAATCTCAAGAACCAGATGACGCCGAGCGATGTCGACCTGTTCGCGACATTGACCATGCTTGCCCGCCGCCACGGCATCGACTACGGCATCCTGCACAGCTGCACGCTGGACTCGATGGGCCATCGCTTCGGCCACAACTGCCACGAGATGGATCATGCCTGCTACGCGATGGACGGTATGCTCGCCGCCTTCCTGCCCGGCTGGCGCGAAGCCGGCTATGAAGTCATCGTCACCGCCGATCACGGCCAGACGGACCGCGGCCATCACGGCGGGCATGACGACGAGATGCAGGATTTCGCGCTCTACTATTTCGGGCCGGCGAAGGGTCCAGAAGCCGACGCGCTGCTCGACCAGCTGCAGCTCGCGCCGACGGTGCTGAGCCGGCTCGGCGTGGAGGTGCCGGCGACGATGAAGGGGAAGGTGTTTTTGATTTAGCTTCCCCTTCTCCCCTTGTGGGAGAAGGTGTCGCCAAAGGCGACGAATGAGGGGTGTTTCAGTGAACGCCAACGTCTCACTCCGCTGGAACACCCCTCAACCCGTCTCGGCGCTCCGCGCCGATCTACTTTCTCCCACAAGGGGAGAAGGGGGCGCCACCTCTGGCAACGCTCATCTTCTTCGGTTAGCTTCCGAAAATTCCCTGGCGGAGGATGAACCTTTTTGGACCGACCAGCGACAGAGCCACGAGGAGCCAGGCGGCTCGACCGGCCATGAACGCGGCGACCGAAACCGATCGCGCGCTTGTAGACCGGGTCGCGAAGGGCGACCGGGCCGCCGTGCGGCTCCTGTTCATGCGTCACCACGCGCGGATCTACCGTTTCGTGGCGCGCCAGACGGGATCGGAAATGATGGCCGACGATATCACCAACGAGGTTTTTCTCGAGCTGTGGCGCCAAGCGCCGAGCTTCGAAGGCCGCTCCGAAGTCTCGACCTGGCTGCTCGGCATCGCCCGCTTCAAGGCACTGTCCTTGCTGCGCAAGAAGAAGGAAGACTGGATCGACGACGATGACGCGGCGCAGGTTCCCGACAGCGCCGACACGCCGGAAGTGGTCACCATGAAGGAAGACAAGGCCGCCGCCTTGCGCCGCTTTGTCGATGCCTTGCCGGAGGAACACCGCACGGTGATCGACCTTGCCTATTACCATGGCCAGTCGGTGACCGAGATCGGCGAGGTGCTCAACATCCCGGTTGCCACTGTCAAGACCAGGATGTTCTACGCCCGCAAGAAACTCGGCGAGGCCCTCAAGGCGGCCGGTTACGACAGGGGGTGGCCATGAGCGCCGCTGAAAAGATGTCGCGCCGCGACGAGATGGAGACGTTGCTGCCGTTTTACCTCAACGGTTCGCTGGAAGGCGCAGAACTCGAAGCCGTCGAGGAATGGCTGGCCTCCGATCCTGCGGCGATGGCCGCGCTCGGCGAGGCGGAAGCCGAATTCTCCGGCACCGCCGCCGCCAACGAAGCGATCCGACCGCCGGCCGACGCGCTCTCCCGCTTTGCAAGGGCGCTCGACGCCGAGGCCGGTCCGGCGCGAGCGCCCCCCGGCCAGTCATGGCTGGCGAAGGTCTTCGGCCGGGTCACGGCAATCCCCTCGGGCGTCGCCTGGGCGGCGGCCGCGGCGCTGCTTGCGCTGGTCGTGGCGCAGTCTTTCGAGCGGCCGGGCGGCAAGCGCAACGACTTTGAAATCGCCGGCGCTCAGGATGATCTGCCAAACCTGCCCTTCGCCCTGGTCAAGTTCAAGCCGGATGCCAGGATGTCGGACATCGCCGCCTTCCTTGGGCAGAACGGGCTGAAGATCGCCGGCGGGCCGACCGCCGACGATGTGTTTCACGTGACAATCCCGGCCAGCACGGCGGCCGACTACGACAAGCTCGTCGGCCTTATTGCCGCCCAGCCTTTCGCGGAAGCTGTGGTGCAGGGAAGGAAACCGGTCGATGGCGGCTAAGGCGGTCGTTCTTCATGCGGCAATCCTCGCGGCGACATTTGTAGGCGCTCCCGCCGTGGCGCAGACCAACGATCCGAACCTCTCGCAAAAGCAGATCGACTGCCTCAACCGGACGACGGCGGCCGGCGCTGACTGCGACGAGGACGGCGTCAGGAATGGCGGCGGGAAATCCGGCGCGGGCAATGCCGCCGTTGGCGCTGTGTTCCTGCCGGCGCTGATCGTCGACCTGTTCCCGAATCCGCCGGCACGGCCGACGCCTGCGCCAACGCAGCCGGCGCCTCCAAAGAGTCCAACAAGCACAGCGGCGCCCGCTCCGCCGCCAAGCGGCCCCATCACATCGCCTACCGGGCTCAATGTCGTCGCGCCGCCGCGTGCGGTCAGTGGCGAGTTCGTGCCCGACGAGGTGCTGGTGACGGTCGCCGGCGATGCCGGCGCGGTGCAGCAGATCGCCACCACCTTCGGCCTTCAGGTGCGCTCGCAGCGCCAGTCGCGGCTGCTCGGCACAACGCTGGTGCGCTACGGCATTCCGGACGGACGGCCGGTCGGCGTCGTGCTGGCGCAGCTTGCCGCCGACGGGCGCACGCAGCGGCGTGAGCCCAACCACATCTATTCGCTGCAGCAGGCCGCCGGCATCGTGAACTATGCCTTCGAGCGCATCGCGCTCGATTCGAAACAGGCGAGCGGCGAGAACGTGCGCGTCGCCGTCATCGACACCGGCATCGACGATACCAACCCAGCGCTGAAAGGCGTGATCGCCGGCCAGTTCGACGCCATGCCGAACGTGCCGATCAAGAAGCGCGACCACGGCACCTCCGTCGACGGGCTGATCGCCGGCGTCGGCGCGCTGGAAGGCATGGCGCCGGGCGCCAAGATCTATCACGCACGGGCCTTCGAGGGCGGCAAGTCGAGTATGGACGTCATCCTGTCGGCGCTCGACTGGGCGGCTGAACAGGACGTGCGCATCATCAATATGAGCTTCGTCGGGCCGAAGAACGACCTCCTCGGCACCGCCTGCCGCAATGCGCGCGCGCTCGGCATGGTGCTGGTCGCAGCGGCCGGCAACAACGGGCCGAAAGCGCCTTATGGCTATCCGGCAGCCTTCGACGGGGTCATCGCGGTCACCGCGACCGACGCCAAGGACGGGCTGATGCCGCAAGCCAATCGCGGCGCCTATGTCTTCCTCTCGGCGCCGGGCGTTGAGATGGTTGCGCCGAGCGGCACCGGCTCGGACGTGGTGACCGGCACCTCCTTCGCCGCCGCGATCGTCTCAGGCGCGATCGCCAACCTGATCCATGCCGCGCCCGACCGCTCGGCCGATGAGATCGAGAAGGCGCTGGCGGCCACGGCCAAGGATCTCGGCCCGAAGGGGCGGGACAATGACTTCGGCTATGGGCTGTTGGATATAAAAGCAGCTGGGGCTGCGAAGAAATAGGCTCCCGAAAATCTGTGGCGCCGGCGGGACAGCACCCCCCTCTGGCCTGCCGGCCATCTCCCCCGCAAGGGGGGAGATCAGCAGTTTCAGCGGCGACCCCGCTCCTCAAAGTCGAGTATTGGCGAATACGGCTGCGACGTCCAATCTCCCCCCTTGCGGGGGAGATGTCCGGCAGGACAGAGGGGGGTGCGACGGAACTCAACGCGTCTCGTCTGTCGGAACACGATCCCTACACCGGCGCGCCGGCCACCGATCCCCGCACGACCAGATCGACCGGCCAGACCTCGCCGCGCGCGCCCTCTTCCAGCCCTGATATGCGCGCCGCCAGCCGCTCGGCAACACGCGCGCCGGCAAGGCGGATCGAGGAGCGGGTGGTCGAGAGCGGCACCGGGAAATTCTCCGGCCGCAGCCAGGGAAAGACGTCGTCATGGGCGACCAGCGACAGATCGCCCGGAATGGTCAGGCCGAGATCGCGCACGGCGCGGACGACGCCGAGCGCCATGATGAGACTGGAGCAGACGATCGCCGTCGGGGCTCCGCTTTCTTCGAGCAGGCGGCGGGCGGCGCGATAGCCATTTTCCTCGGTCATGGTCGTGGAACAGATGTGGCGCTCGCCCAGTGTCAGTCCGCTGGCGGCAAGCGCCCGGCGCACGCCGCGCTCGCGATGGATGGCGAAGGTCTCGCGGTCATCGCCGTTGATCAGCGCCAGCCGCTTGTGGCCGAGCTGGACGAGAAGCCTGGCCGCTTCGTGGAAGGCGCCCTCGTTGTCGATATCGAGATAGGGATAGTCGAACTCAAAGCCCTCGCTGCGGCCATGGACGATGAAGGGGATGCCCAGTGTGTTGACCAGCGCCAGCCGCCGGTCGGCCGGGCGTGGCGAGGAAATGTAGACGGCGTCGACCTGCCGGTTGGCGACGATGCGCCGATAGGTCGTCTCCTGGTCGTCGGCGTCGGCCGGCGAGAGCACCAGATCGAGCTCGTGCGAGCGGGCATAGTCGCCGAGACCCGAAAGAAACTCGACGAAATGCGGATCGATGTCGACGGCGTTGCCGGTCGGCAGCACATAGCCGATCATTCCCGATTTGCCGGTGGCCAGCCGCCTCGCGCTGGGGTTCGGCCGGTAGCCGTGGCGCTTAGCGGCATCCATCACGCGACGCCGCGTCTCCTCGCTGACCTCCGGGTAGCCGTTCAGCGCCCGGCTTACCGTGGTTTGCGAAAGCGACAGCATGTGCGAGAGTTGCTTGAGGTTCATCGAGGCCTCCAGCCTCAAAGCGCTTTCAATTTGAATCGATCCGAGGATCGCTGGCACCGTCGTCGGAACGTCATGACCTTAGGGGCCGCCACAGGCAGTTTGAAGCCGAAATTGCTGCTGCAGCGCCGAAAAAGCTTGCTGCATTGCACTTTTTCCTTCACTCGCAAGCGGGTTTAAATCGATTAGCACGGCCGACCTCTTGACTTCCGCATGATTCAATGGCGAGATCAGATTTAGCCAAAGCGCTTTGGAAGACTCTTCGAAAGGTTGCGGTTGCCTTCTCGCTGAGTCACAGTTCCGTGGGCGTCGGCGGACGAGATGGAGGTTTCGTCCGAACTGTCTCAACACTGGGAGGACTGCCATGAAGAAAATGCTTCTCTTGGGTGCTGCGTTCGCTGCGCTCACCCTTGGCCTGCCGGCACATGCCGAACTGAAATTCAAGCCGGGCGAGGATTCGAAGTTTCATTGGGCGAATTACGACGATCTCAAGAAGGTCGACCTCAAGGGCGAAACGCTGACCATCTTCGGTCCGTGGCGCGGCGAGGACGAGACGCTCGTGCGTTCGGTGCTCGACTATTTCTCCGAGGCGACGGGAGCGGAGGTCAAATACTCCTCGTCCGAGAATTATGAGCAGCAGATCGTCATCGACACACAGGCCGGCAGCCCGCCCAACATCGCCATCCTGCCACAGCCGGGACTGATCCAGGATCTCGCTTCCAAGGGTGTGCTGACCCCGCTGGGCGACGACGTCGCCGCCTGGATCAAGGAAAATTATGCCGCCGGCGACTCCTGGGCCAAGCTCGGCACCTATACGGGCAAGGACGGCAAGCCGGGCTTCTATGCCTTTCCCTACAAGATCGACGTGAAAGGTCTGGTCTGGTACTCGCCAGATAATTTCGAGGAGGCAGGCTACAAAGTTCCGAAGACTCAGGAGGAACTGGCCGATCTCGAAAAGAAGATCATTGCCGACGGCGGCAAGCCCTGGTGCATCGGCCTGGGTTCTGGCGGCGCCACCGGCTGGCCGGCGACCGACTGGGTCGAGGACATCATGCTGCGCACCCAGCCGCCGGAAGTCTACGACAAATGGGTGAAGAACGAGATTCCCTTCACCGATCCGGCCGTGGTCAACGCCCTCGACATCTTCGGCAAGATCGCAACCGACGACAAGATGGTCGACGGCGGTGCCAAGGCAGTCGCCGCAACCGACTTCCGCGACAGCCCGAAGGGCCTCTTTACGGTGCCGCCGAAGTGCTACATGCACCATCAGGCATCGTTCATTCCTTCGTTCTTCCCGGAGAATGTGAAGCTCGGCCAGGATGCGGACTTCTTCCCCTACCCGCCCTATGCCTCGAAGCCGGAACTGGGCACGCCGCTGGAAGTGGCCGGAACGCTGGTGATGATCACCAAGGATTCCAAGGCTTCGCGTGAGTTCATCAAGTTCCTCGAGATGCCGCTCGCGCATGAATTGTGGATGGCGCAGAAGAGCTTCGTCACGCCCTTCAAAGGAGCCAACAAGGACGCCTATGGCAGCGACGCGCTGAAGAAGCAGGGCGAGATCCTGGTCGGGGCCACCACGGTGCGTTTCGACGGCTCGGACCTGATGCCCGGCAAGGTCGGCGCAGGCTCCTTCTGGACCGGCATGATCGACCTGGTCGGCGGCAAGTCCGCCCAGGACGTCGCCGCCGATATCCAGAAGAGCTGGGATGCCATCAAGTAAGCAGAGAGGCCGCCGCGCGCGACCCGAGACTTTCCTCATCCTCCTACTGGATCCGGGCTACGGCCCGGGTCCGACCGGCAACGCACGCCGGAAGCCTTCGCGTTCCGAATAACTGAAAGTCGGCGCATGCGGCTGCCAGCCTTGGCCGGCCGGTCATGCCCAGGGAGAGGGACCCATGGCGGCTCAGATTTTCTCGGCCATATTCGTCATCATCATCGGCGTCGGCGGCTGTGTCGCGTATTTCTGGGGCGCCAACAAGCTGCTCGATTTCATCTTTCCGTCGCGCGGCGTCTCCGGCAGCGCCGCCGTCGACAATCTGCGCCGGCAAGGGCTGGTGCGGCCATGGCTGTTCGTCGGGCCGGCGATGATCATCCTGACCATCTATCTGATCTATCCGGTGATCGAGACGCTGCGGCTCTCTTTTCTCGACCGCGGCGGCGAGCATTTCGTCGGCCTCGCCAACTACCAATGGGCGTTCAGCGACCAGGATTTCCGCAACTCGATTTTCAACAACATCCTATGGCTGGCGGTGGTGCCGGCGGCCTGCACCTTCCTCGGCCTGATCATCGCCGTGCTCACCGACAAGATCTGGTGGGGGACGATCGCCAAGAGCCTGATCTTCTTGCCGCTGGCGATCTCTTTCGTCGGCGCCAGCGTGATCTGGAAATTCATCTACGAGTATCGCGGCGAGGGGCAGGTGCAGATCGGCCTGCTCAACGCCATCATCCAGTATTTCGGCGGCCAGCCGCAGGTCTGGATATCGCTGCCGTTCTGGAACAATTTCTTCCTGATGGTGATCCTGATCTGGATCCAGACAGGGTTCGCCATGGTGATCCTGTCGTCGGCCTTGCGCGGCATTCCGGAAGAGACGCTGGAGGCGGCCGTCATCGACGGCGCCAACCCGTTCCAGATCTTCTGGAAGATCATGGTGCCGCAGATCTGGGGGACGATCGCAGTTGTCTGGACCACCATCACCATCCTGGTGCTGAAAGTGTTCGACATCGTGCTGACCATGACCAACGGCCAATGGAACAGCCAGGTGCTCGCCAATCTGATGTTCGACTGGATGTTCCGCGGCGGCGGCGATTTCGGCCGCGGTGCCACGATCGCCATCATCATCATGATCGCGGTCATCCCGATCATGGTCTGGAACATTCGCCAGGCCAACAAAGAGACGGGAGGACACTGAGATGGCTGCGACCCGCGGAAAGTCCTTTGTCGGCCGATTCGGCGTTCATCTCGCCGTGCTGGTCTTCGTCGTCATCTGGACCATCCCGACACTCGGCATCCTCGTGTCGTCGCTGCGCGACAAGGACCAGATCATCGCGTCGGGTTGGTGGAACTCCTTCTCAAGCTCCAGCCAGACCGAGGCTGGGCGTCTGCCGGCTGCGTCCGCACAAACCCAGAAGGACGGCAAATACGTCATCGAAGGCAACGTCTTCGGCGACGGCGCCAAGCGTGCGATCAGCGCCTTCGGCACCAAGGCGGCGGCGCCGACACAATACAAGGCCGGCACGGCTGCCGATCTCGGCGATGGGGTGTCGCTGCAGGTCAACGCCGACGGCACGTTCGTGCTGTCTTCGCCGAAGCCCTTCGAAGGCGATCGCGGCCAGCGTGTCTATTATGCCTCCTCGGCGCCGCCGAAATTCACCACGGAAAACTACGAGAACGTGCTTCTGTCGCAAGGTATCGGCCGCTCCTTCATGAACTCGCTGACCGTGACCATTCCGGCGACGGTGATCCCGATCCTGATCGCGGCCTTCGCCGCCTATGCGTTGGCCTGGATGCGCTTTCCCGGAAGGGCGCTGCTGATTGCGGTGATCATCGGCCTGCTCGTGGTGCCGCTGCAGATGTCGCTGATCCCGCTGCTCAAGCTCTACAACGGCGTCGGGACCTTCTTCGGTGTGCCGTCGAAAACCTATCTCGGCATCTGGCTGGCGCATACCGGCTTCGGCCTGCCCTTCGCCATCTACCTGCTTAGAAGCTATATCGCCGGCCTGCCGCGCGAGATCATGGAATCGGCACGGATCGACGGCGCCAGCGATTTCGAGATCTTCGTCAAGATCGTGCTGCCGCTGTCATTCCCGGTGCTTGCCTCCTTCGCCATCTTTCAATTCCTGTGGGTGTGGAACGATCTGTTGGTGGCGATGGTTTTCCTCGGCACGGCGCCCGACCAGATCGTGCTGACGGCGCAACTCAACGCGCTGCTCGGCTCGAGAGGCGGCAATTGGGAAATCCTCACGACATCGGCCTTCATCACCATCATCGTGCCGCTGATCGTGTTCTTCTCACTGCAGCGCTATTTCGTCCGCGGGCTGCTTGCCGGCTCGGTGAAAGGAGGTTGAGACAATGCAATCGGCTTTGAAGACGAGTTCGAGACCGGACCCCGCCGTAGACCGCGACTGGTGGCGGGGCGCGGTGATCTACCAGATCTATCCGCGCTCTTATCAGGACTCGAACGGCGACGGCATCGGCGACCTGCAAGGCATTGTCCGGCGGCTGCCCTACATCGCCTGGCTCGGCGTCGACGCCATCTGGATCTCGCCCTTCTTCAAATCGCCGATGAAGGATTTCGGCTACGACGTGTCGGACTATTGCGACGTCGATCCGATGTTCGGCACGCTGGCCGACTTCGACGCGCTGGTGGCGGAAGCCCATCGGTTGGGCCTCAAGGTGATGATCGACGAGGTGCTGTCGCACACCGCCGACATCCACCCCTGGTTCAATGAAAGCCGCTCCAGCCGGACCAATCCGAAAGCCGACTGGTATGTGTGGGCGGACGCCAAGCCCGACGGCACGCCGCCCAACAACTGGCTGTCGATCTTCGGCGGCTCGGCCTGGCAATGGGATACAAGCCGCCAGCAATATTACATGCATAATTTCCTGGCCGAGCAGCCCGATCTCAACTTCCACAACGCCGAGGTCCAGGACGCGCTGCTCAACATCACCCGCTTCTGGCTGGAGCGCGGCGTCGACGGCTTTCGGCTCGACACCATCAATTTCTACTTCCACAGCCTGGGGCTGGAGGACAACCCGCCGCTGCCGCCGGAAGAGCGCAACGACCAGACGGCGCCGGCCGTGAACCCCTACAATTACCAGGACCATATCTACGACAAGAGCCGGCCGGAGAATCTCGGTTTCCTTGAGCGCTTCCGCGCGCTGCTCGACGAATATCCGGCGCAAGCCGCCGTCGGCGAGGTCGGGGATTCGCAGCGCGGGCTGGAAGTGGTGGCCGCCTACACCGCCGACGGCAGGCGCGTTCACATGTGCTATTCCTTCGACTTCCTGGCACCGGAGAAGATCAGCGCCGCCAAGGTGCGGGCGGTACTGGAGGCTTTCGGCCGGGTCGCCAGCGACGGCTGGTCGTGCTGGGCCTTCTCCAATCATGACGTGATGCGCGTGGCCTCGCGCTGGGCCGCCAACGAAGCCGATCCGAGCGCCTATCTCAAGGTGATCTCGGCGCTTTTGATGTCGCTTCGCGGCTCGGTCTGCATCTATCAGGGCGAAGAGCTCGGCCTCGGCGAGGCGGAACTGAAATTCGAGGACCTGCAAGACCCCTACGGCATCCGTTTCTGGCCGGAATTCAAGGGCCGCGACGGCTGCCGCACGCCGATGGTGTGGGATGCGGCGGCCAAGAATGGCGGCTTCTCGACCGCCAAGCCCTGGCTGCCGGTGCCCGGCAAGCATCTGGCGCAAGCCGTGAATGTGCAGCAGGGCGATCCGGGCTCGCTGCTCGAGCATTACCGGCGCTTTCTCGCCTTCCGGCGTCAGCATCCGGCGCTGGGCAAGGGCGAAATCGACTTTATCGAAAGCGATGGCGACACCGTCGCCTTCACGCGCCGCGAAGGCAACGAGCGCATCGCCTGCGTCTTCAACCTCGGCAGCAAGCCGGCCGAAGTTGATCTCGGCAAGGGCTCGCTGCAGCCCTTGCCGGGACACGGCTTTTCGGGACAAGGTGGCACCGGGCCCATCCGCCTTGGCGGCTATGGTGCCTGGTTCGGGCGGATCGACTGAGTTGAGAACAGACAATCACTGGAGAGGAAACCATGGCCGATGTCACGCTGAACCAGGTGAAGAAATCATACGGCAACCTCAACATTCTCCACGGCATCGACCTCGACATCAAATCGGGCGAGTTCATCGTGTTCGTCGGGCCGTCGGGCTGCGGCAAGTCGACCTTGCTGAGGTCGATTGCCGGTCTCGAGGAAATCACCTCCGGCGTGCTCCAGATCGACGGCGAAGTTGTGAACGACGTGCCGCCTTCGAAGCGGGGCATCGCCATGGTGTTCCAGTCCTATGCGCTCTATCCGCATATGACCGTTTACGACAACATGGCCTTCTCGATGAAGATCGGTAAGGAAAGCAAGGCCGAGATCGACAAGCGCGTGCGCCAGGCGGCCGAGATCCTGCAGCTCACCAAGTATCTCGACCGCCTGCCCAAGGCGATGTCGGGCGGCCAGCGCCAGCGCGTCGCCATCGGCCGTGCCATTGTGCGCAATCCGAAGGTGTTCCTCTTCGACGAGCCGCTGTCGAATCTCGATGCGGCACTGCGCGTCGCCACCCGCATCGAGATCGCCAAGCTGAAAGAATCGATGCCGAACACGACGATGATCTACGTCACGCACGACCAGGTCGAGGCGATGACGCTGGCGGACCGCATCGTGGTGCTGAAGGAAGGCGTCGTCGAGCAGGTCGGCACGCCGATGGAGCTCTACAAGCGGCCGGGCAATCTCTTCGTCGCGCAGTTCATCGGATCGCCGGCCATGAACATATTGCCGGCGAAGATCGAGAAGGCCGGCAATCCGACCGTGGTCAGCCATGTCGGCGACCGCAAGGCGACGGTGCCGATCACAACGCCCGCTTCGGCGAACGGCGCGGCGGTGAGCTTCGGCGTGCGGCCCGAGGATCTCGCGATCGCGACCGGGACGGATTACCTGTTCGAAGGCAAGGTCGATTATATCGAGCAGCTCGGCGAGGTTCAGCTCGTCTATGTCGACATCGGCCGCGCCGATCTGCCGCTGGTGGCCAAACTGCCGGGAAATGTCGAGGTCAAGCGCGGCGAGACGCTGCGGCTCAATGCCGGCGCCGGGGATCTGCACATCTTCGACGCGGAGGGGCATTCCTTCACGCTGCATCGCGACGAGGCGAAGGCGGCCTGACGCGCGGTGCTGCCGTTTCGGCCAAGAGGCGCGTGACGGTCCGGCTAAAGAAAGAGCGGCGAGGTTTGCCCTCGCCGCTCCTTTTTCGTCAACTGCTTGCGGCTGTTAGCGGCCGAACAGATTGCGGTCGCTGCCCTGCGGGGCCGACTTGTGCACGTCATTCGACGAGTTCAGCAGCTTATAGACCGGCGAGTCGGTGCCCACCGACGAAGTGCGGGTCGTGTCGACGGCAGGGGCCTGCTGGCTGGCGCCAGCCGAGCCGTAATTGTCGCTGCCTGCGAAAGCTGCGCCGGAGAGGGCCAGAACGGCCGTTGCGGCAAGAACGATCTTCTTCATTTCAATACTCCTGAATTCTTAACCTGATGTCGTTTCCAAAACTGGGGTACACTTTTGGGCGACATGCCTTGGGACGCGGCGGGTGAACCCAGCGTCTGTCTCCTGTCGGCCATGGCCCCTCATGGATCATTGCCAGGTTCGGCAGTTTAGTTGTTGCCGAAGAGGTTGTGGTCCGCGCCCTGGGTGACGGGCTTCTGAGCGGCCGCTTCCGACCTGTGGGTCGAGGCCGTGCGAGAAGTGTCGACCGCGGCCGCCGGCTGATTGGCGGCGTTGGAACCGTAGTTGTCGCTACCAGCGAAGGCGCTGCCGGAAATGGCCAGAAGGGCGGCGGCAGTGAGAACAATCTTTTTCATTTTTGGTACTCCAGTATGTTTTTTTCGTCCGTCTAGCGGCGTGTCTTGGGAGTGAAAATCGCGTCGTTCGGACAGCCCCGATGTGGGTGAGCCGGCTGCCGGATTCCAATCACGAAGTTGTTTCGGCTGGCCCATGAATCCCCATCTTGAAATTGTACCAATCGCCCGCCACGATCGGTTTTTACACTGTTGAATCAGTTGGTTATCGCATTTATCCATTTGGCTCACCAAGTGTATACGCGCGCCGAGTGTTCACCCCGTCCTGCACGCACCGTCAACAGAAACGAACTGTTCGGTTCGATTTTAGAATCTCCTAATAGTCACTTTCCGATACCGCTTAACCATCTTGGACCTGCCGGGTCGATTCGGAAGCCTTGGCGTCCACGGGGTCAAAGGCGTCGGCAACTCTGGGCGCAGCGTCGTCTGAAGACCTTCTCTCCGATCTGGAAGGATCGCGCCGGCCGGGCGCCGAGCCTGCTCGCGCGTCAGCGTCAGCACCAGATCGAAGCCGTCGCGACGATCGTCCGGTTCAATCACTCGTCGCGGAAGTCGACCTCGTTTGCGGGCAACCGAAATCTTGTCGGCGGAACCTGCCGAAGAGGCCGGCAGGCTCCTTGGAAGTTTTCTCAGCCGGCGGCGAAAGGCACGGCGACGAATATCTGCGCGTCGCCGCGATCGACCAGCAGCAGCACCGACTTCCTGCCGGACTTGCCGGCCTCGGCGATCGCCTGGTTCGCTTGCCTTGCGTTTTTCACCGGCGTGCGGTCGACGGCGACGATGACATCGCCGGGTTCAATGCCGGCCGCGGAGGCCGCCTTGTCCGGGTTGACGCGCTCGACCACGGCGCCGCGCTGGTTGTCGGCCAGGTTGAGCTGCTCCCGGATGTCCGGCGTGAGGTCCGTAAGGCCAAGGCCGAGCGAGGGCACGCGCAGGCCCTGTTCGGCCGATGGCTTGCCTCCTTCGCCGTTCGAGGCGGTCTTCTGGTCTTCGGCATTGCGGCCGACATCGGCCGAGATCTGCATCGCCTTGCCGTTGCGCCAGACATTCAGCGTTTCCTTGCTGCCGGGCGAGACGTCGGCGACGGCGCGCGACAGATCCTTGGGGTCCTTGATCTCCTGGCCGGCGAAGCCGGTGATGACGTCGCCGGTCTCGATGCCGGCCTTGGCCGCCGGCGAGCCCTCGGTGACCGCCGCGACCAGCGCGCCGCCCGGATGGTCGAGGCCGATGGCGCTGGCGACGTCCTGCGTGACCGGCTGGATCTGCACGCCAAGATAGCCGTATTCGATGTCACCGCCCTTCATAAGCTTGTCGACCACTTTTTGCGCCTGGTCCGAAGGAATGGCGAAGCCGACGCCGACGCTGCCGCCATTGGGCGAATAGATCGCCGTGTTGATGCCGACCACATCGCCCTTCACGTCGACAAGCGGGCCGCCGGAATTGCCGTGGTTGATCGGCGCGTCGATCTGGATGAAATCGTCGAACGGCCCGCTGTGCAGGTCGCGGCCGCGCGCCGAGACGATGCCGGCGGTGACCGTGGTGCCGATGCCGAACGGATTGCCGATCGCCAGCACCTGGTCGCCGGTCATCAGCTTGTCGGAATCGCCCCATTTGACGGTCGGCAGCGGCTTGCTCGCCTTGACCTTGAGCACCGCCAGATCGTTCTTTGCGTCGTGGCCGACGAGCTTGGCGGGAAGCTCGGTGCCGTCGTCGAGCGTCACCTTGATCGAGGTCGCGCCGTCGATGACGTGGTTGTTGGTGACGATGGTGCCATCGGACCCGACGATGAAGCCGGAGCCCAAAGCCTCCTGCCGCGGCGCCTGCTGCGGCGGCGTCTTGGGCATCGGGATGCCCTGGTCGCCGAAGAACTGCTGGAAATACTGGTCGAAGGGCGAATTGCCGTCGAAAGGCGAGCCGTCGTCCGTCGCGCCGGGCTGGGCTTTCATCACGGTCGTCACGGTCACGACTGCCGGCTTGGTGGTGGCGACAACCGGCGCGAACGAGCCGTTCGGGGCGGTAATGCCGGCGACCGGCGTCTGTGTCGTCGCGACCACGTTGCTCAGGCCGGCATTGCCGGGATTTTGCGCAAAGGAAACAACGACGGGGGAGATGATCAGCGCAGCGCCCAGCAGGGCCGCGACGCGATGTCTGCGAAGAATGCTAAATGGTGACATGGTCGTTTCTGTCCGGGCGAGAGTTGATCCGGCGCCGCGGACGGCTCTCTCCAAGGACGCGCCCGTCGGCGTGTCGACGGCCGGGATTGCCCGTCTCGCCATGCATGGCAGCCGGCCGGATCGACAGCCACGCATTTAGGGCGTGGAATGGTCCGAATTAGGGTTTTGGCGCGACCTTACAAAGTTTTAATTCAGACAGCGCTCACGAAGCGCTCTCGGCGGCGTAGGTAGGAAGACGCGATCTCTCCCATCCTCGCGCGGCCGAAACTCGGGCCATGGCCGCCATGGCCGATGCGTATCGGCAGTTCGAGCAACCGCTGCATGGTGCGGCAATAGGCGGCGCGGTCCGAATCCGGCAGGTCGTCGATCAGCATGCCGTCATAGATGGCGTCGCCGGCGAAGAACAGGCCGTCGGCCTCATCGAACAGCGCGATCGAATCCGGCGAATGTCCGGGCAGATGCAGCACGCGGAACTTCCGGTCGCCGAGGTCGACGATGTCGCCCTCGTCGAGCATTCGCGTCAACGGTGCGGAAGGGATGCGATAGTCAGCCGCCTTCCAGCCGGGCGCCGGCAATTTGGATACCGCCTCGTCGAGATTGTGGAACATGTTGGCGTAGGTGACGGCATCATCCATGCCATCGAACTCCCCCGCGCTGACCTTCGGCCCCATCCTCAGCGGGAATTCGTGCAGCGAGCCGACATGGTCGAGATGAATGTGGGTGGCGACGACGATCAGCGGCTTGCCGGCCGGGGTGTCGATCTCGGGCGCCAGCGGGCAGATGCCCATGCCGGTGTCGACCAGCAGGTCGGCGTCCCGGCCCTTGAAATGCCAAATATTGGCGCGCACGAAATCGTGCACGAATGGCTCGGTCAGCATCGTCGTTCTGGCATCGACAACGGATTTGCCGAACCAGTCGCCCACCACAAGGTCGCCCATCAGACGAACGGCTTTCCGACCTTGTATTTTTCCGGCACCAGCCGCTTCAGATAGGCCATGCCGGCCTCGGACAACTGGTTGACGTCCGGCTTCATGAAATTGTCCGGCATGTGGCGGGTCTTGCCGGCCACAGCCTCGAGCGGCACCTTCTTCAGCACGGTCTTGGTACCGTCATATTGCAGCGCCACCGAGCCGCCACCCTCCCCGGCGACGGCGACCGCGAACGCGCCGGCTTCGAAGGCTTCCTTGGCGTCCACGGGGCTGATCGCGCCGACATAACCGCGCGGCATATAGCCCAGGGCATCGACGCGCGCCCGCTTGCCCGGCAGGCCTTCCGCCAAAGCGCGTTCGAGCGCCGCCGGCAGATCGCTGCCCGACAATTTGACGTTGCCGTGCTGGTCGCGCTCGAGCTTTTCCGGAGGCACTAGGCTCTCGACCAACGCCTTGCCGTCGGCGGTGCTGACGCCTTCCGAGACG
The DNA here is from genome assembly GCF_003997575.1 of Mesorhizobium sp. M1A.F.Ca.IN.022.07.1.1. Taxonomy (NCBI): domain Bacteria; kingdom Pseudomonadati; phylum Pseudomonadota; class Alphaproteobacteria; order Hyphomicrobiales; family Phyllobacteriaceae; genus Mesorhizobium; species Mesorhizobium sp. M1A.F.Ca.IN.022.07.1.1. The sequence continues at coordinate 9,331 of NZ_RZST01000012.1, read as the reverse complement.
GCGACGATGCAGCGCTTGTGGCGGTCGAGCGTCCTGCGGACATCATCGATGAAACGTTCGGCGGAGAAGGCGCGCTCCGGTACATAGACCAGATGCGGACCGCTATCCGGATCGAGCTGCCAGGCGGCGGCCGCGGCAGTCAGGAAGCCGGCGTGCCGGCCCATGACGATGCCGACATAAATGCCGGGCAACGCGCGGAAATCCAAATCGACCGACAGGAAAGCGCCGGCGACGAATTCGGCCGCCGAGATGAAGCCCGGCGTATGGTCGTTCTCCTCGAGATCGTTGTCGATGGTTTTCGGCGCATGCACGAAGGCGATCGCGCCGCCGGCGGCGTCGGTCAGGATCTGCTGGGTGCCCGAAGTGTCGTTGCCGCCGATATAGATGAAGGCATCGGCGCCGGCCTTCTTGAGGCCGTTGAGGATGACCTCGCAATAGGCCGCGTCGGGCTTGTCGCGGGTCGAGCCAAGGGCGGCGCTCGGGGTGCCGGCGATCAGCCGCAGCCGATCTTCGGGGATGGCTGAGAGGTCGACATAGTTGCCGTCGCGGATGCCGCGCACGCCATGGATCGAGCCGAGCACCTTGGCGCCGTGATGCCGCTTGCGGATCTCCAGCGTGGCGCCGACGACCGTCTGATTGATGACGGCGGTCGGGCCGCCGCCCTGCGCGATGACAAAGGTTCCGGCCATGATCGTTCTCTCCCGAGGCGAAGCTTTTCAGAGCACCTTCGCCTGTCTTGCGGCATCACGCAACGGGAGAAAGGAGGCGCATGATCCCGAAAAAATAGCGGCCGTGCTGACCGCCGAAAAAATCAGGCGACGACGACTGGGTTCTTCTTCGATACCCTGTTGTAGAGGTCGATGATGTCTTGGTTGATCAGCCGCACGCAGCCCGACGACATCGCCTGGCCGATGGTCCACCATTCGGGCGAGCCGTGGATGCGGTAACCGGTGTCCTTGCCGTTCTGGTAGATGTAAAGCGCGCGGGCGCCCAGCGGATTGGTCAGGCCGCCGGGCTGGCCGCCCTGCCATTTCACCAGTTCCGGCTTGCGCTTGACCATCTCCGGCGGCGGCGTCCAGACCGGCCATTCCTTGCCGTACTGGATGTTGGCGCGGCCCGACCAGCGGAAGCCGTCCTTGCCGATGCCGACGCCGTAGCGGATGGCGTCGCCGCCGGGCTGGACGAGATAAAGCATGCGCTCCTGCAAATGCACGACGATGGTGCCGGGCGCTTCGCCGGTCTTGTCGACGACGATCTGGCGACGGAACTCCGGCTTGATCTTCTGGTAGGGCACCGCCGGGACCTGGAAGCCGTTGTCGGTCAAGGCAGCATACATCACGTCGGGACCGGTGATGTTCTTGTCGACGCTGATCGCCGGTCGGATCGGCACCGATCCCGTGGTGGTGTCGTCGATCTGCAATTGCGGCAGGTCGAGCGTGTCGGTGGTGCCGCAGCCGGCCATGCCGAGCAGCGCCATGGCGCCCATGCCTGAAAGCATGGCGCGGCGGGAAAGCGGAACTTCGGTTTCGACGGTTTCGCCGCTCGAAGGCGGCGTCAGACTTTGCGGCAACTCGCGCATACACCAAACCCTACGCTGTCGGCGGGAAGCACGGTCCGGCCGAATGGCTGCAATTTTCGTCAGTCATGGTTGAAAAAGGGTGAAAGAACTTTGCCCGCACTTAACCCTGACAGGGCGTTGTCCGGGCCAGGCGCCAGGGCAGGCCGGCGCCGAAGATTTTCTCCAACGCCTCTTTACAATCTCGCGTACCCCAGGATTTATCCTGTTCTTTGCGCTCAAGGAGTAGGGAAATGTCCTTCGAAAACTGGGCTGCCTTTGCCGCTGCCTCCGCCATCCTCCTCGTCATCCCGGGCCCGACGATCCTCTTGGTCGTCTCCTATGCGCTCGGCCAGGGCTGGCGTACGGCGCTGCCGATGGCAGTCGGCGTCGCGCTCGGCGATTTCACCGCCATGACGCTTTCGATGCTCGGCATCGGCGCGCTGCTTGCGGCTTCGGCCACTGTGTTCACCGTGCTCAAGGTGATCGGCGCCGGCTACCTCATCTATCTCGGCATGAAACTGTTCCGCGCCGGCGGCGCGCTGAACGCCGAACCGCGCACCGACGCCGTGTCGGCGGCAAGGATGATGGCGCATGCCTGGCTGGTCACGGCGCTCAACCCGAAGAGCATCACGTTCTTCGTCGCCTTCCTGCCGCAGTTTCTCGACCGGCATGCCGATTTCTGGACGCAGATGCTGATCTTCGAAGCGACCTTCCTGGCGCTCGCTTTCAGCAATGCCTTCGGCTATGCGCTGATTGCTTCGCGAGCGCGCGCCATCGTGCGCAACCCAAGGGCGATCCGTATCTTCAACCGCACCGGCGGGACATTGCTTGTCGGCGCCGGCATCGCCACGGTGGCGATGCGTTCGGGGAATTGAGGAGAAGTCCGGTTCGACACAGTCGAAGCCCTCGCCGGTTGGCGGGCCGACGGTCGATGTTCTAGGATTGCATCGGTCCGACCGGACGAATAGGCATCAAAGGACGCGGCTATGGCGCTGAAGGACGCATTCGGCCTGACGCACTCGGGCGCGACCGAAGCCGGGCTTTCGTCCTACGCCAGAGCCGTCCGTGAGCTGCAGTGCTTCATCGGCGACCCGGTCGGCTCCATCGATAGCGCGATCGCCGATGAGCCCAGCTTCGTGATGGCGCATGTGTTCAAGGGCTATCTGTTCGGCCTCGCCACCGAGCGGGAGGCGATGGCGATTGCGCAAACCTGCCATGCGGCGGCGCTGCCGCTCGCCGGCACCGCGCGCGAGCGCGCGCATGTCGCGGCGCTCGGCCATCTTGCCAGCGGCCGCTGGCATGACGCCGCCCGCATCCTCGAGGACGTCGCCATCGACAACCCGCTCGATGCGGTGGCGCTGCAGGTTGGCCACCAGATCGACTTCTTCATCGGCAATGCGCGCATGCTGCGCGACCGCATCGGTCGGGCGTTGCCGGCTTGGGAGAAGGACATGCCGGGCTACCATGCCGTTCTCGGCATGCAGGCTTTCGGGCTGGAGGAAATGGGCGACTATGCGCGCGCCGAAGCCTTCGGCCGGCAGGCCATCGAGATCGAGCCGCGCGACGGCTGGGCGCAGCACGCGGTCGCGCATGTCATGGAAATGCAAAGCCGGCAAAGGGAGGGCATCGCCTGGATGCGCGCCAATCCGGAGGCGTGGACGAAGGACAGCTTTCTCAAAATCCATAATTGGTGGCATCTGGCGCTGTTCCACTACGATCTCGGCGAGACAAACGAGGTGCTCCAGCTCTATGACGGGCCGATCTACGGCGACCGCTCGACGCTGGCGCTCAACATGGTCGACGCCTCGGCGATCCTGTGGCGACTTTATCTCCACGGCGTCGATGTCGGCGACCGCTGGGCGGCGCTTGCGGCGAACTGGGCGCCAAAGGCGGCCGCCGGCAATTACGCCTTCAACGATGCCCATGCGATGATGGCCTTTGTCGGCGCCGGGCTGCACGCGCCGGCCCAGACCCTGCTCGAAGCGCAGCGCGAAGCAATGCGCGGCGATGACGATAACGCCGCATTCACGCGCGACGTCGGCCACCCTCTGACCTTGGCGATCAAAGCATTCGGCGAGGGCAACTACGGAGAAGTGGTGCGCCTGATCCGGCCAATCCGCTGGATCGCGCACCGCTTCGGCGGCAGCCATGCACAACGCGACGTGATCGACCTGATGCTGATCGAGGCGGCGCTGCGTGCCGGTGACAGCGCGCTGGCGCGGGCGCTGACCGCCGAGCGTCAGCTGGCGCGGCCGGACAGCCCGCTGTCGGCGCTGTTCTCGCGCCGCGCGGCCGATTTGTCAGAGAATTGACCGGAGGCGGATCTTGGCTTAAGAACTGGCCAAGCCAGATTTTTTCGAGACCCGAAAAAATTAATGGCATCGGGAGGGAATCATGTATCTCGGCCTCGACCTGGGCACCTCGGGCGTCAAGGCGCTCCTGATCGATGATCGCCAGACGGTCGTCGGGTCCGGCCACGGCTCGCTGGACGTCTCGCGGCCGCATGCCGGCTGGTCCGAACAGAATCCGGCGCACTGGATCGAAGCCTGCCAGACAGCGATTGCCGAGCTCAAGACTTCCCATCCCAAGGAGCTTGCAGCGGTCAAGGGTATCGGCCTCTCCGGCCAGATGCATGGCGCGACCCTGCTCGACGCCTCGGACAAGGTGCTGCGTCCCTGCATCCTTTGGAACGACACCCGCAGCCATGTCGAGGCAGCGGCGCTCGACGCCGACCCGCGTTTCCGCAAGCTCACCGGCAACATCGTCTTCCCGGGCTTCACGGCGCCGAAGCTGGTGTGGGTGAAGGACAACGAGCCCAGTGTTTTTGCCGCTGTCGCCAAGGTGCTCCTGCCCAAGGACTATCTGCGGCTCTGGCTGACCGGCGAGCATATTTCGGAGATGTCGGATTCGGCGGGCACATCCTGGCTCGACGTCGGCAAGCGGCAGTGGTCCTCCGAACTGCTCGCCGCGACAACGCTCGACGAGAAGCATATGCCGTCGCTGGTCGAAGGCACGGCGAAGGCCGGCGGCTTGCGCGGCGAGCTTGCCTCGAAATGGGGTATTGCTTCAGGCATTCCGGTCGCCGGCGGCGCCGGCGACAATGCGGCCTCGGCCTGCGGCATGGGCACCGTGGGCGCCGGCCACGCCTTCGTGTCGCTCGGCACGTCGGGCGTGCTGTTTGCCGCCAACGCCTCCTATCTGCCCAATCCGGAAAGCGCGGTGCACACCTTCTGCCACGCGCTGCCCAACACCTGGCACCAGATGGGGGTCATCCTGTCGGCCACCGATTCGCTCAACTGGCTGTCGGAGATCACCGGCAAAGGCGCCGGCGACCTGACCGGCGAGCTCGGCGACAAGCTCAAGGCGCCGACAGGCATCGCTTTCCTGCCTTATCTCTCCGGCGAGCGCACGCCGCATAATGATGCGGCCATTCGTGGTTCCTTCACCGGCCTCGCGCATCAATCGAGCCGCGCCGTGCTGACCCAGGCCGTGCTCGAAGGCGTGGCGTTTGCCTTCCGCGACAGCCTCGAGGCGCTGAAAACGGCGGGCACGACCCTGACCAGGGTGACGGCGATCGGCGGCGGCTCTCGCTCGCGCTACTGGCTGAAGGCGATCGCCACCGCGTTGCAGCTGCCGGTCGACATCCCGGCCGACGGCGATTTCGGCGCCGCCTTCGGCGCGGCGCGTCTCGGGCTGATCGCCGCGACCGGCGCCGATCCGCTTGCCGTTTGCACCGCGCCGGCGACCGATGCGACGATCGAACCGGATGCCGGGCTTGGTGGGGCGTATGCAGATGCTTATCAACGCTATCGTGCGCTCTATCCGGCGATCAGGGCGGTAACCGCGTGAGTATGCGCGAGGCACCCCCCTCTGCCCTGCCGGGCATCTCCCCCTCAAGGGGGGAGATTGGCAGCTTGGGCGCCTCGCTCCCTTTTGCAGCGTTGGAGATTGGGGAAATCCTAGATGAAAGCCGATCTCCCCGCTTGCGGGGGAGATGGCCGGCAGGCCACAGGGGGGTGCCTCGCGCCTCCCTTACCCGGTTAGCCTCGCTGCGCCGGCACCTTGTCGAGGAAGCCGGTGACGCTCTTCAGGCGGCCGTTCTCGATGACGCAAATATCGGTGCCTTCGATGACGGATTCTGCGCCTTCGGGGCCCAGATTCCACGAAAAGCGGATGCGGTCGGCAAAACCGTCCGGCTCACCCTTCAGGGAGAAGCGGAAGCCGGCGAATTGCTGCTGCACGCCGTCGATCAGCGCGGCGATGCCGTCGTGGCCGTTGCCTTGCATGATCGGGTCGCGATAGCTGACGTCGCTGGTGAAGGCGGCCTCGAGCAGGGCCTTGCGGCGCGCCGCATCGCTCTCGTTCCAGGCGGTGATGTAGTTGCGGGCGATCGTGTTGAGGTCGGTCATGGTCTTCATCCTTCATTGGATCGTTTCGACATGACCCTTTTGGACCCACGGAAGCGCCAAACCAATTACGCCTGAGGTAATCGGCGAAAGCAGTTGGAGAGGAAGGAAACCATGAGCAGCGGATTTTTCGGCAACATCAAGACCATCAAGTATGAAGGGCCGGATTCGACCAATCCACTGGCCTACCGATATTACAACCCGGACGAGGTGGTGGGTGGAAAGCGGCTGGAGGACCATCTGCGCTTCGCCGTCGCCTATTGGCATTCCTTCGCCTGGCAGGGCGGCGACCCGTTCGGCGGCCAGACCTTCGACCGACCCTGGTTCGCCAAGCCCGGCGGCATCGACACGATGGAACTGGCGAAACTGAAGGCCGACGTCGCCTTCGAGATGTTCTCGCTGCTCGGCGTGCCCTATTTCTGCTTCCACGACGCCGACGTTCGCCCGGAAGGCAAGGATTTCTCCGAAAGCGCGGCGCGCCTCGACGAGATCGCCGATTATTTTTCGGCCAAGATGAACCAGACCGGCGTCAAGCTGCTCTGGGGCACGGCGAATCTTTTCTCGCATCGGCGCTTCATGGCGGGCGCCGCCACCAATCCCGATCCGGACGTGTTCGCCTATGCGGCGGCGACGGTGAAGAAATGCATCGACGTGACCAACAAGCTGAAGGGCGAGAACTATGTGCTGTGGGGCGGGCGCGAAGGCTATGAGACGCTGCTCAACACCGACCTCGCGCGAGAGCAAGAGCAGGCCGGCCGCTTCCTCAACCTCGTCGTGGATTACAAATACAAAATAGGTTTCGAGGGCACGATCCTGATCGAGCCGAAACCGCAGGAGCCGACCAAGCACCAGTACGACTACGATGTCGCCACCGTCTACGGCTTCCTGAAGCGCTTCGGGCTGGAGAAGGAGGTGAAGGTCAACATCGAGCAGGGCCATGCGATCCTTGCCGGCCACTCCTTCGAGCATGAGCTGGCCTTGGCCAACGCGCTCGGCATCTTCGGTTCGATCGACATGAACCGCAACGACTATCAGTCCGGCTGGGACACCGACCAGTTCCCCAACAATGTGCCGGAGATGGCTTTGGCCTATTACCAGATCCTGCAGGGTGGCGGCTTCAAGACCGGCGGCACCAATTTCGACGCGAAGCTGCGCCGCCAGTCGCTCGACCCGGAGGATCTGCTGATCGGCCATATCGGCGGCATGGACGCCTGCGCGCGCGGGCTCAAGGCGGCGGCCAGGATGATCGGAGACAAGGCGCTGTCGGGTCCGCTTAACGAACGCTATGCCGGCTGGAACACGGCCGAAGGCAAGGCGATGCTTTCCGGCAAGCGTACGCTGGAGGAGATCGCCGAACGCGTGGTGACGGAGAAGATCGAGCCGCAGCCGCGCTCCGGCCGGCAGGAGCTCCTTGAAAACATCGTCAACCGCTACGTCTGAGGCTTTCCTGCGGCGCCCGAATCGAGCGCCGCAGAGCTGAAATTGCATTCCATGCGGGGTGAACCTACACGACAAGGTTTTGCCCCGCGCTGCCTCTCAATCGCCGCGCTCTTGCCTTCAAACAGCCGTCACCAATCGCGTATATTGTCGACATCCGGCGGGAAGGAAAGAAGGAGGCGAAACGTATGCAGCACGAACGCGAAATCGACGCCCTGCTCTCTTCCGGCGAGGCTGGTTCGATCATCGATCGGCTGATGGCGCTGCCGCATCCGAAGGATGGCGCCGGCGAAGCAAATGAATGGGATCGCGCGGTCGCCGCGCGGTTGGAAACGGCGCTGGCCAAGAGCATGCGCTCGCGCATTGTGCGCGAAGGCCGCGACGCCGCCTGATTCTTCGGCCCCTGTGTCCGAGGGCGTATTTTCGGCAGTTTGACGAACGGAGACTGTTTCTCCATCCTGCACCGATGATACGCGCGGTGCTGCTCGATCTCGCGGGTGTCGTCTATGATGGCGACACCCCGATCGCAGGCGCTGTGGCTGCGGTCGAGCGTTTGCGCAAGGCCGGACTGCCGCTCCGCTTCGTCAGCAACACGACACGTTCGCCGCGCCATAAAATCATCGCGCAGCTCGCCGCGCTGGGCGTCGAAGCCAGTGATGAAGAATTGCTGACGCCGGCGCGCGCCGCAGTCGAATGGCTGCGAAGGCATGGCCGCCAACCTCACCTGCTCGTCCATCCCAACCTCGAAGCCGAGTTTACCGGTTCGGAGGGCGGCAAGAGCCGCGCTGTCGTCGTCGGCGACGCCGGCGAGGCCTTCGACTATGCCGGCCTAAACCGAGCGTTCCGCGAACTGGTTGCCGGCGCCGATTTTCTCGCTTTGGCCACCAACCGCACCTTCAAGGACGCAGACGGCCAGCTCAGCCTCGACGCCGGCGCCTTCGTGGCAGCGCTCGAATTCGCCAGCGGCCGAAGCCCTATCGTGCTCGGCAAGCCGTCGCCGGACTTCTTCCTCGCGGCGCTTGGCGATTTGAACTGCTCGGCAGCCGATGCAGTCATGGTCGGCGACGATGCGGAGAGCGACGTCGCCGGCGCGCTCAGCGCCGGGCTTGGCGCGGGGCTGCTGGTGCGGACCGGCAAGTACTGCCCAGGCGATGAAACGCGCTTCGATCCGCCTCCCACGGCGCTGGTCGACGACCTTGCGGCCGCTACCGACTGGATCCTCAAAGCGCGCCGCACAGAAGCGGATTCAGGCGACGCGCTTTGAATCCCTTGTTTTGATCTATGCCGCTTCCCAAAACCGCTGCGCGCTTTTGGCCGATCTGCATCAGCCGCGCCGCAGCCTGACCGGCGCTTCGCCGAACGCGCGGGAAAACGCCCTGGAAAACGCCGCGGCTGATGAAAAACCCGTACGCCCGGCAATGTCGGCCATGGCGATGCGCGTGTCGACCACCAGACGTCGGGCGGCGGCGAGCCGCAGCCGCAGATAGTAGGCGCCCGGCGTCTCGCCGATCGACTTGCGGAAGATGCTCTCGAGTGTGCGCGCCGTGACGCCGGCGCGCTTGGCCACGGCATCGATGGTCAGCGGCTCATCGACATGCGCTTCCATCAGTCGGATCGCCTGCGCCAGGCGCGGATCGTAGCCGTCGAGCCGGCCGAGCGAGACCAGCGGCTGGGCGTCGGTCGCCGCGCGCGTCTGATCGTAGATGAAGACGCTCGCCACATCGAGCGCGGCCGCCATGCCGAGCCGGGTGCGGACCAGATGCAGCATCAGGTCGAAGGTGGGCGAGGCACCGCCCGAGGTGAAGACCGGCCCGTCGATGACATAGCGGTCGGGGCGCACATCGACGCCCGGAAAGGCGGCGGAGAAATCCTCCATGTCTTCCCAATGCGTGGTGGCGCTGCGGCCTTCGAGCAGGCCGGCGCGCGCCAC
>NZ_RZST01000129.1:0-14935 GCF_003997575.1 Mesorhizobium sp. M1A.F.Ca.IN.022.07.1.1 | reverse complement strand
GTTCACCACCGGGCATGACCTCAAGGGCAACTCACTGCCCGATTGGGCAAAACTTGCCATTTCCGGCGCCACCGTCGCCGTCTATATGGGCCGCTCGGTCGCAGCCGAGGTCGCCGGTCGGCTGATCGAAGCCGGGCTGTCGCCCGATACCGCCGTCGCCGTGGTGGAGAATGCCAGCCTTGGCAATCGCCGCCGCTTCCACGGCACGCTCGCCGACCTGCCGTCGCTGGAAGCGCGCGCCGATCTTACCGGTCCGGTCATGACCATCATCGGCGACGCGGTCGCCGGCGCCAATTTCGAACAATCCGAGCCGCTTGCGGCGCACACGCGTGAAGATACGGCCGGCGTAGCGGCCGAAGGAGTTGAGCAATGAAGGTTCTGACCGCGAACAGGCTCTCGGACGGTATCGCCGTCTGGTACGCCGATGGCGGCTGGGCGGAGGCCGTCACTCGTGCCGACATCGCCCATGACAAGGCGGCGGAGGATCGGCTCGAGGCCATCGGCGCCGCGGCCGCTGCCAACAACGAAGTCGTCGACGTCAACCTGATCGATGTGACCGTGATCAACGGCGCGGTCGAGCCGGTGCGGCTGCGCGAGAAGATCCGCGCCGCGGGCCCCACCATCCGCACCGACCTCGGCAAGCAGGCGAGCCCGGCTCCGGCACGGGCGGCATAGACACAAGAAAGCGGGCGGACGCGCCCTGAAAGACGAAGCATGTACCGTTACGACGAGTTCGACCACGATTTCGTAAAGGCCCGCGTCGCCGAGTTCAGCGACCAGGTGCAGCGCCGGCTTGCCGGCGAGATCACCGAGGACCAGTTCCGGCCGCTCCGGCTGATGAACGGCGTCTATTTGCAGCTGCACGCCTATATGCTGCGTATCGCCGTGCCCTACGGCACGCTGAACAGCAGGCAATTGCGCATGCTCGGCCACATCGCCCGCAAATACGACAAGGGCTACGGCCACTTCACCACGCGCCAGAACATCCAGTTCAACTGGCCGGCGCTGTCCGACATCCCGGCGATCCTTGCTGATCTGGCGAGCGTCGAGATGCATGCCATCCAGACCAGCGGTAACTGCATCCGCAACGTCACCGCGGACCATTTCGCCGGCGCGGCCGCCGACGAGGTTGCCGATCCGCGTCCCTATGCGGAGATCCTGCGCCAGTGGTCGTCGGTGCATCCGGAGTTCTCGTACCTGCCGCGCAAGTTCAAGATCGCGGTGACCGGCGCCGAGCGTGATCGCGCCGCCATCCAGACGCACGACATCGGGCTGCATCTGAAGAAGAACGCGGCCGGCGAGCTGGGCTTTGCCGTCTATGTCGGTGGCGGCCAGGGCCGCACGCCGATGGTCGCCAAGAAGATCCGCGACTTCCTGCCGGAAGCCGAGCTGTTGTCCTACTGCACGGCGATCCTGCGCGTTTACAACCTCTATGGCCGCCGCGACAACAAGTACAAGGCGCGTATCAAGATCCTCGTCCACGAGACCGGGGTCGAGGAGATAACCCGCCAGATCGAGGCCGAATGGCAGGAGTTGAAGGACGCGGAGCTGAAGCTGCCGGACGCCGACATCCAGGCGATCAATGCTTATTTCGCGCCGCCGGCATTGCCTGACCGGCCGGAAGGCGACGCGCAGGTGAACGAGGCGCGGCTCGATTCCAAGAGTTTTTCGGAGTGGCTCGACCAGAATGTCATAACGCATCGCCACCCCGACTATGCGGCGGTGACGATCTCGCTCAAGGGCATCGGCGAGGTGCCCGGTGACGCCTCCGACAGCCAGATGGAGGCGGTTGCCGACATCGCCGAGAAATACGCCTTCGACGAGCTGCGCGTCAGTCACGAGCAGAACCTGATCCTGCCGCATGTGGCGCGCGCCGACCTCAAGGCCGTCTATGACGCGCTGGTCGAGATCGGCTTGGCGACGGCCAATTCCAACCTGATCAGCGACATCATCTCTTGCCCCGGCCTCGACTATTGCGCGCTTGCCACGGCGCGTTCGATTCCGGTCGCGCAGGAAATCTCGCGCCGCTTCGCCTCGCTGGAGCGGCAGCGCGAGATCGGTGAGTTGAAGCTGAAGATCTCCGGCTGCATCAACGCCTGCGGCCACCACCATGTCGGCCATATCGGCATTCTCGGCGTGGAGAAGAAGGGCTCCGAGCTCTACCAGGTCACGCTTGGCGGCTCGGCCGACGAGAACACGTCGGTCGGCGAGATCATCGGCCGCGGTTTCTCTTCGGAAGAAATCACCGATGCCATCGAGCAGATCGTCGACACCTATCTCGGCCTTCGGCTCAATCCCAGTGAACGTTTTATCGACGCCTACCGCCGTGTCGGTCCCGCGCCGTTCAAGGAGGCGCTCTATGCTGGCGAAACCAAGGCCGCTTGACCGGATCGGCGGCGTCGAGGCCGGCGTTGCCGCGGAAGCGGCGGGGCTCGACGCGCTGCTCGGCCATCTGAAGCCGATCGAGATCATCGAGCGCTCGGCGCGTGAATTTTTCCGCGGCGAGGTTGCCGCCGTGTCGTCCTTCGGCGCCGATTCGGCAGTCCTCCTGCACATGATTGCCGAGATCGACCGCTCGCTGCCGGTGATCTTTCTCGACACCGGCAAGCATTTCGAGGAGACGCTGGGCTACCGCGACGCGCTGGTCGCCGATTTCGGCCTGACCGATGTCAGAGTGATCAAGCCGAACGAAGCGGCGCTCGAACGCGTCGATCCGACCGGGCGGCTGCATGAGACCGATACCGACGCCTGCTGCAACCTGCGCAAGGTCGAGCCGCTGGCGCGTGGCGTCGAGCCGTTCCGCGCCTGGTTCACCGGGCGCAAGCGCTTCCAGGCTTCGACGCGCGCGGCACTCCCGGTCTTCGAGGCCGTCGGCTCGCGCATCCGCATCAATCCGCTCGCGCATTGGACGACATCCGACCAGGCCGACTACATGCGCGCGCATGCGCTGCGCGAAAACCCGCTGGTCGCCTATGGCTATCTGTCGATCGGCTGCTTCCCCTGCACGCAGCCGGTACAGCCAGGCGAGGATGCGCGCAGCGGCCGCTGGGCGGGGCACGCCAAGACCGAGTGCGGCATCCATCTGTCGGGGCTGGAGAAGTCGCTGACCGACGCATCACTTTAAGGACAGCCGCTACTCAGGTGAGGCCGGCCTGCAAATGGCGGGTTCCTGCGCTTTCGGAGCTCGCGTAGTTGAAGTACGCTCCGCTCCCGTTCTCGAAAGCCACCATTTTCGACTCCGGGCCGACCTGAACAGCGACATATCCTTTCATTCTTAGGGCATTAGGATCTTAGGGCATTAGGAATTTTGATGACTGAGCCGACCAAATCGGAAACCCGCCTCTGGACCCCGAACGGTTTCCGCGAGGACGAATGGACCCATGCCGAGAGCGCCGAAGCGCTTGCCGGCAATGGCCGCTTCATCCTCCCGTTGCAGGCCTTTCTCGGGCTCGATGACGATATCCGCAGGTCGGCCAAGGAGCGCCTCGGCGTGCTCCTGCTCCCCGGCGACGAGCTCGACAAGATCGTCGGCCTGCTCGACCAGCTGTCGCTGGTGGCGCTTGCCTTCCCGGCCTTCAACGACGGCCGCTCCTTCTCCAAGGGCGAATTGCTGCGCACCCGGCATAACTTCAAAGGCGCGGTGCGCGCCACGGGCCAGGTCCTGGTCGATCAATTGCCGCATATGCTGCGGCTCGGCTTCGACGAGTTCGAGGTCTCCAATCCGGTGCTGTTGAAGCGGCTGGAGGAAGGGCGCACAGGAGGCTTGCCAGTCTATTACCAGCCGGCGGTAGAGCCGGAAGCCAAGGGCCCGAAATATTCCTGGCGGCGCAAACGCCCGGGCTGAGCCGTCCCCGCGCTGACCGCCGAAGGCAGCCATCCGGTAAACCAAGCGAGCCTGCAGCTTTGGTCTGACCAAGCACCTTGCTTTTGACGTCTTGGCGCAGTCGGTTCAGTTCTACGCGCCTCTTTGCAACAATCTGGTCAGACCACTTCTGCGAATTTCACTTTCTCTTTTGCCGTCTTGCCCTTAGGATACGGTGATTATTTCGCGCTCCGAAATAAACAGCCGGCAAAGGAGGAAACGGCATGGCAGGCAAGAAGATACTGATGCTCGTTGGCGAGTTCAGCGAAGAATACGAGATTTTCGTTTTTGAGCAGGCGATGCATGCGGTCGGCCACACAGTCCATGTCGTCTGCCCGGACAAGAAGGCCGGCGACGTGCTCAAGACCTCGCTGCACGACTTCGAGGGCCATCAGACCTATACGGAAAAGCTCGGCCACGACTATATCCTCAACAAGACATTCGCCGAGGTGAATCCCGCCGATTACGACGCGGTCTACGCTGCGGGCGGACGCGGGCCGGAATATATTCGCATCGACAAGCGCGTGCAGGCGCTGGTCAGGCATTTCCACGAGACCGGCAAGCCGATCTTCACCATCTGCCACGGTGTGCAAATCCTGATCGCGGTCGACGGCGTGGTGCGCGGCAGGGAGGTGGCGGCGCTGCAGTATTGCGAGCCCGAAGTGACGCTTGCCGGGGGCACCTATATCGACGTGTCGCCGACCGGCGCGCATGTCGACGGCAATCTGGTTTCGGCAAAGGGATGGCCCGGCCTTGCGTCGTTCATGCGGGAGTGCCTCAAGGTGCTTGGCACCGAGATCCGTCATGGCGAGGCTCTGATGCGCGACGAGCGCAGAGCCGCATAGCTCCTCAGCGCCTTACGCTGTGGAACTGGGGAAGGGCGGTCTAGTGCTGCCGCTGGCCGTCCGCCTTGTCCGTCTCGGCGCCGTCCAGGCGGTCGAGCAGATCCGTGAACTGCTTGGGCACTTCTTTTTCCAGGCGAAATGCCGGAAGCGTGCGCAGAAGGCGCTTGGTCGCTTCGGTGCCAACCTGTCGCCTGATATCGTCGGCGAGCTTGGCGCGCCTTTCGCCGATGTTGCCCTTCATGGTCCCAAAATCCTGTGTCGGCTTCGAAACTCTCGCAGCCCGGCAATGGTTCCCGCATAGGCCCTTAGCGGCAAGCAAAGCCGTCCGGTACGGTAAAATTTGAATTAATTTGGAACGATCGCGGAAGGGCCGTCATCGGTGCTTGCCCCTTGATTTTTGGCCCCTAAACCTCGATATCGGGCGCAAATCCAAACCAATCCGAATGACGGGAAACGGCGATGAGCGACCAGGCAAAAGACGAACGCGCGCCCGAGGAAATCGAAGCCAGCCAGGCTTCCGAGGCCCGGGCTTCCGGCGAACGTGCGGAAGGCGGCGTCGACGGCGACTATGAGGCGCTTGTGCGGTTGCTGAAGGAAAACGAGGAACTGAAGGATCGGGCGCTTCGCGTAGTTGCCGAAATGGAGAATCTGCGGCGCCGTACCGCGCGTGATGTACATGACGCACGCACCTACGCTGTGGCCAATTTCGCGCGCGACATGCTGTCGGTGTCGGACAATTTGCGCCGCGCGCTGGACGCCATTCCGACCGAGGCCAAGGTCTCCGGCGATGCCGGCTTCAAGGCGCTGATCGAGGGCGTCGACCTCACCGAGCGCGCCATGCTGGCGGCGCTGGAGCGGCACGGGGTGAAGAAGCTTGCGCCCGAAGGCGAGAAGTTCGACCCGAACTTCCATCAGGCGATGTTCGAAGTGCCCAACCCCGACGTTCCGGCCGGGACCGTGGTCCAGGTCGTGCAACCCGGCTATTCGATCGGCGAGCGCGTGTTGAGGCCGGCGATGGTCGGCGTCTCCAAGGGCGGCCCAAAGGCCGCCGCCGCCGAAGCGCCGGTCGAGCCGGGTCCGGTGAACGAGCAGGCCGAGAAGGATGCGTGAAGGGAGCCAATAGCGAATAGGGAATAGCGAATAGCGAATAGGCAGGGACAGTACCAACCGCACCGCTTCGTGATATTCACTGTGCACTGACTATTCGCCAATCACTATTCGCTCGCCCATGAATCCCATCGAGCTGCTCGACTATGCCGGCGTCGCCGTCTTCGCGGCGACCGGCGCGCTTGCCGCGTCACGCAAAGAGCTCGATATCATCGGCTTCCTGTTTCTGGCCAGCATCACCGGCATTGGTGGCGGAACGCTGCGCGACGTCATTCTCAACCTGCCGGTGTTCTGGGTCGCCAACAGCGGCTATGTGCTGATCTGCGCCGTGATGGCAGTGCTTGTCTTCTTCAGCGCCCATCGTGTGGAATCCCGCTACAAGCTGCTGCTCTGGCTCGATGCGATCGGACTTGCCGCCTTTGCGGTGATGGGGGCTGCAAAGGGCCTGGCGATCACCGGCTCCCCGGTCGTTTCGGTCATCACCGGGGTGCTCACCGCGACCTTCGGCGGCATATTGCGCGACCTGATCGCAGGCGAGCCTTCCGTGCTGCTCAGGCCCGAAATCTATGTCACCGCGGCGCTTGCGGGTGCAGCGCTCTTCACGGTTGGCGATCTCGTTGGCATGTCGGCCCTGCCATCCAGCCTGCTCGGCTTTGCGGCGGCCTTCCTGGTGCGGGGCGGGGCGCTCAAATTCGGCTGGTCGTTCCCGGCCTATAAGAGCCGGCCCGGGCGAAGGCCGGAGGATATTCCGTGATAGCAAACAGCGAATAGCGAATAGAGAGTAGCGAATAGGGCTGTTGTAGTCAGCCTACTATCGTTAGTTCCTTCGCTATTCGCTATTCGCTATTCGCTATTCGCTATTCGCTATTCGCCAGACTCACGCCGCGAAACGCTGGCCTTCGCCGCCATAGTAGTTGACGTAGCGGGCGCCGATCTCCTTGACCGGCATGACGACGAAAATGTCGACGGTCGAGAATTCGTGGTCGATGACGCAGCCGTCGCCGATGCGGGCGCCGACACGCAGATAGCCTTTGACGAGCGGCGGCATGGCGGCGATCGCGGCCTTGGCATTGACCGCCTCGATCGGCATCAAGTCCATCGAGCAGTAGCGGCCGGCCACCGCCCGGACATCCCAGGCCTGGTCGGTGCGGCAGTGATGGGCGAGATAGGTAAGCGCCTCCGCATGCGCCGCCGGCACGGTGCCGTGGAAGGAGGCGCAGCCGGTCATCACGCCGATGCCATAGTGGTTGATATAGGCCCAGATGCCTTGCCAGAGCGCCTCGATGGTGCGCTTGGAGCGGTATTCCGGCAGCACGCAGGAGCGCCCGAGTTCCAGGAAGCGTTGGCCCGGATGGCGCGCCACCAGCTTGGTCAGCTCGAACTCGCCCTCGGAGTAGAAGCCGCCCGCCGCGGTGGCGATCTCCTGCCGCAGCAGGCGATAGGTGCCGACGATACGGCGGTGCTCTGGGCCGGGAAGCGAGGTGTCGAAAACCAGGAGATGATCGCAGAGCGGGTCGAAGCGGTCGGCATCGCGCCGATCCTGCGCCTGGAACAAATCCTTCCTCGCGCCGAGCTCGTCATAGAATACCCGATAACGCACTTCCTGGGCGGCGGCGATCTCGGCCCCGTTGCGGGCGAGCCGCACTTCCAGGTTGCCGATGCGGCCCAGCGGTGCGCCGCTTGCGAAAGCGTCGGCGGCACGCGCGCCGAGAAGGGCGCTGGCGTTCGGCCGAGTATCGCATTCAGGCATGACTGTATGCACGAGTGATTCTCCTTCGAGCCATCCCTCTTGGCACGGGGATACGGTGTAGGTGCAACAGGATTGTGACAGTACCGTGATACGGCGATCCCGGCAATACTTCGTCGGCTGGGCAATACCCTCAACCGGCTATCTTATGGCTGCGAAAGCCAAGCAATCCAAGGCGTTCCGGAAAGTCTAAAAAATTCGTTACGCCGCTGCCTGGCTCTCGACGGCCTGGACGAGCGCATCGGGGTCGAGAGGCTTGGTGACGAAGCCGCTGGCGCCGTGGGCCAAAACCGTGTGGCGCGTCTTTTCCTGGCTGTCGGCGGAAAGCACCATGATCGGGATCGGCGGCACGGCAAGCGCTTCCTCATGGCGGCGGATGGCGGCGATCGCGTCCAGCCCGTCCATCACCGGCATGTGGAGATCCATCAGCACGACATCGAAACGATGCTTGAGGCCGGCGTCGGTGACGGCTTCGACCGCGGCCTTGCCGTTGCTGACGATCTTGACGCGATGTCCAGCCTTGAGCAGCGTGGCGCGGGCAAGCATCGCGTTGATGTCATTGTCCT
The DNA here is from genome assembly GCF_003997575.1 of Mesorhizobium sp. M1A.F.Ca.IN.022.07.1.1. NCBI lineage: Bacteria > Pseudomonadati > Pseudomonadota > Alphaproteobacteria > Hyphomicrobiales > Phyllobacteriaceae > Mesorhizobium > Mesorhizobium sp. M1A.F.Ca.IN.022.07.1.1. The sequence continues at coordinate 6,808 of NZ_RZST01000129.1, read as the reverse complement.
CCGCGATCAGCACGGACAGGCCCTTGTCGCGGCGGCGGACGGACGCGGTGCCGCGCGGTTCCGACCGCGGCTCGGCGGGTGCCGGCACATGGCTGGTCAACAGCACGCGCAGCAGCGTTTCGCCGCGCACCGGCCGGGCGAGGAACGTCGCGTAGCCGTTGGCGCGGAATTCGCCAAGCATGCCGCGATCGGCGGGTGCGATCAGGGTGATGGCCTGGCAGTCGACAAAACCGCTCTGACGCAGCCGCTTGAGCAGGCGGCCGTCGCTGTTCTCGAGCGCGGCGTCGACCAGAAGCACGTTGCAGCCGGCGGCGAAGGCAATGGCCTGGTCCGGCGTGGCCGCGATCTCGACGGCACCGCCATGCGCGCGGATGGTGCGAGCGATGGCATCGGCCTCGACGGCATTCTTGGACACGATCACCGCGCGTCGGCCCGAGAGGATGTCCCGGCGATACTGTGGCGGTTGGGTTGCCGCGGTCGCCGGAATGTCGAAGACGAATTCGGATCCCTCGCCTAGCCGGCTCGAAACCGAGATCGTGCCGCCCATGGCGATCACCAGGCGCTTGGAGATGGCGAGGCCGAGACCGGCGCCGCCGTGCACCCTGGTCGAAGTACCGTCGGATTGCTCGAATTCCTCGAAGATGCGCTCCATATCCTCTTCGCGCAGCCCCGGACCGGTGTCGGCGATGGTGAAGCGGATGCGGTCGGTGCTCTCGGTGCTGGCGCGCGCGACGGTAAGCAGCACGCCGCCTGTGTCGGTGAACTTGACGGCATTGCCGATGAGGTTGAGCAGCACCTGGCGCACGCGACCGGGGTCGGCGGTGATCATCTGCGGCACGTCGGGTTCGACGTGACAGCCGAGGCCGATGGTCTTGGAGAAGGCCTTCGCGGCCAGCAGCTCGATGATGTTGTCGGCGATCTCACGCAGTGATGTCGGCTGCGGCTCGGGATCGAAGCGGCCGGCCTCGATCTTGGAGTAGTCGAGCAGATCCTCGATCAGCGCCAGCAGCGAGCTTGCGGAAGTCGAGACGGCGCCGACATAGGTACGCTGCTCGGGCGACAGGTCGGTGTCGGCAAGCAGCTTCGCCATGCCCATGATGCCATTCATCGGCGTGCGGATCTCGTGGCTGACGGTGGCAAGGAAGCGCGACTTGGCCTGGCTGGCGTATTCGGCCCGCTCGCGGGCGGTGATCAGCGACGATTCGGCGCGCTTGCGGGCGGTGATGTCACGGGCGATCGCCCGGTGCGAAACAGCACCGGTGTCCCTGTCCCGCACCGAGAGCTCGATCCAGGAGAACCAGCGCGGCCCGTTCGGCGTGCGGATGGCGACATCGGTGGAGCTCAGGCATTCATGATCCGAAAAGGCGGCCTCGGGCACGACGCCGACGTCGATGCCGAGCTCGGAAAGCGTCTTGCCTGCGAGGTCGCGCTGATCGATCTCGACGAGCGAGGCGAACACCTTGTTGGCGTAGACGATGTGGCCGTCGCGGTCGCGATGGACAACGAGGTCGCCGAGCGCATCGATCAGACCGCGAAAACGCTCTTCGCTCTCCTGCATCTCCCACATGCGATCGGCGAGGGTCTCGATCTCGGCGCGGCTACGGGCCGCCGTCTCGTCGAGAAGTGCGGCGGTGCGCCGCTCGGCGCGCTGGTTGCGCAGATGCATCATCAGGCCGCCCAGACCCGTCGCCAGGAGGCCTATGGTGATGAAGATCGGCGCTCCGGTGAGATGCGCCAGCCCGGCCAGGACGACTATGGCGACGATCGTCAGGAACGGCAGGCCTTCATGACTGTCCGCTTGCAATGCGGGGACCAGCGGCGGCGCGACAAGCACCTGCCGCTTCGGCGCGTCAGGACCCAGTCCGTCGTCGCCTGCGGCTTTGCTGTCCTGTCTGAAGTCGGAGTCCGCGAGCATGCGGAAAACCCTGCCAGACAGAGATTATGGAAGATTGCGGCGGATCGTTCGAATTTTAGTCGTCCGTGCCGATAACCGGCAGTTTTTGCCTGGTTTTGGGCAGTTCGGACGGGAAATCGCCGAACGCTATTCCTGGGATTGCCCTACAGATCGACTACCACGCGGCCTCTGATCCTGCCCTCGACGATGTCCCGCGCGGCGCCGATGATGCCGTCGAAGCCGATCGAGCGCGACAGGGTGGACAGTTTCTTGAGGTCGAGGTCGGCGCCAATGCGGCGCCACGCCTCGAGGCGGACCGCCTTCGGCGCCATGACGGAATCGATGCCGAGCAGCGAGACGCCGCGCAGGATAAAGGGGGCGACGCTCGTCGGAAGGTCCATGCCGCCGGCCAGGCCGCACGCGGCGATCGCGCCGCCATAGGACGTCATCGACAGCACGTTGGCCAGCGTATGGGTGCCGACCGAGTCGACGCCGCCGGCCCAGCGTTCCTTGGCCAGCGGCTTGGCCGGCTGGCTGAGCTCGTCGCGTGAGATCACCTCAGCCGCGCCGAGGTCGATCAGATAGGGGCTTTCGGCATTGCGCCCGGTCGAGGCGATCACATGGTAGCCGAGGGTGGAGAGGATCGAGATGGCGACCGAGCCGACGCCGCCGGCGGCCCCCGTCACCACCACCGGTCCGCGATCCGGCACGATGCCATGCCGCTCCAGCGCCATCACGGCGAGCATTGCCGTATAGCCGGCGGTGCCGACTGCCATCGCATCATGCGGGCTCATGCCGTCGGGCAGCGGCACCAGCCAGTCGCCCTTGACGCGGGCGCGGGCGGCAAAGGCGCCGTAATGCGTCTCGCCGACGCCCCAGCCATTGAGGATGACCTTGTCGCCCTTGCGCCAGTCGGGGTGCGAAGATTCGATGACAGTGCCGGCGAAATCGATGCCGGGCACCAGCGGCCAGCGGCGCACGACCGGGGCCTTGCCGGTGATGGCCAGCCCATCCTTGTAATTCACCGTCGTCGCCTCGACGGCGACGGTGACATCGCCTTCCATCAGGTCAGCTTCGGTGAGGTCGACGATCTCGACCGACTGCTTCTTTTCGGCGTCGCGCGAAACGAGGATGGCTTTAAAGGTATCGGACACTTTCGTCTCCTCGTTTTGGTTGAAACAAATTTGCGGCGGTGGCCGCGCCAGGTCAATTGCCTGGATCCTGGGACCTGGTTTCCCGCCGCCAGCCGATCAGCTCGTCGAACACGACCAGCGCGGCGCCGACCGAAATGAAGGCGTCGGCAAAGTTGAACACCGCGAAGGACCAGACCGGCGTGTGGAAAAGAATATAGTCGATCACGTGGCCGTAGACCGCGCGGTCGATCAGATTGCCGAGCGCGCCGCCGACGATCAGGGCGAAGCCGATCCGGGCAAGGACGTGGCCGGCGGGCGTGCGCACCGCCAGATAGAGCACGAAGGCGACCACGAGCGCGGCGATGACCACCAGGCCGGTGTCGCCGAAAGAGGAGAACATCGAGAAGGCGATGCCGGTGTTGTAGGTGCGAAACAGCGCCAGGAAAGGCAGCAGATCGACCTTTTCCTGGAAGGCGAGGCCGTTTTCCACCAGCTGTTTTATCCACTGGTCGAGTGCGATAGCGAGCACGACCAGCAGGGCGTAAGGGGACCAGGATTTCACGTTTTCGCAGCCCTCATCGCGAGTCGGCAGTGGGGTCGAGCTTCAACGCGCCACGCCGGATTTCGAACAGCATGACGCCGGTGGCAACCGCCAGATTGAGAGAATCGGCGCGTCCGGCCTGCGGGATCCTGAGCAGCCGGTCGCAACTGTCGGCAAGGCTGTCGGGCAGGCCCTGCTGCTCATTGCCCATCAACAGCAGCACCGGGCCTCTCGAAAAGTCGACCGACCGGTAGTCGACCGCGCCCTTCAGATGCGTTCCGGCGACGAGGCCCGGAAAGTCGCGCCGCCAGGCCAGAAAAGCCTGCTCCGTCGCCTTCGCGACCGGCACGGCAAAGATCGAGCCCATGCTGGCGCGCACGGTTTCCAGCGAAAACGGATCGGTGGTGTCGCCGACCAGGATGACGCCCCTCGCGCCGACGGCGTCGACGGTACGGATGACGGTGCCGAGATTGCCGGGATCGCGAACGCGGTCGAGCGCGACCCAGACGTCGCCGTCCGTGGCGCGGATATCCTTCAGCGGCAGCGTCTGCTGGACGAAGACGCCTACGACCATTTGCGGATTTTCCCGGCGGGTGATTGCCGCCAGCACCTTTTCCGAGACTTCGAGCACAGTGCCGCCGGCGGCGACAGTGCGCGCCGCGACCTTTTCTATCGCCGTGTTGCCGCGCCCGGCCTTGGCGAAGACGAGCGTCCTGATCGACCAGCCGAGGTCGAGTGCGTCGATGACCAGCTTCAGGCCTTCCGCCATGAAGGCGTTTTGCTGGTCGCGAAACTTCTTCAGCGCCAGCGCCTTGATGTCCTTGACCAGCGGATTGGCGAGGCTGGTGACTTCCTTGACCTGCCCGACGGGCCGGGCGCCATCATGCGGGACCATTCAAGCCACCCAGCGCGAGAACAGCGAGGTCGACAGCGCGCGGCCGGCGGATTTCTCGCGGATGATCAGCTCGCCGGATTCGACCGTGCCGCCCATGCCGGCGAAGGCGTCCCGCATCAAGGCATGGATGGCGAAGAAGGAGGCGCGGATCGAATATGCGGTCAGCACCACGGCGATCGGCTTCGGCGTCAGGATCGAGCGGCAGAGATCGGTGAGGCCCGGCAGATCCTCGAACAATTGCCAGACTTCGCCCTTGGGACCGCGGCCATAGGCGGGCGGGTCGAAGAGCACGATGTCGTAGTGGCTGCCACGGCGCTCCTCACGCTCGGCGAACTTAACCGCGTCCTCGACGATCCAGCGGATCGGCTTGTCGGAGAGGCCGGCTCTCTCCTGGTTCTCGCGCGCCCATCCGATCGCCTTCTTCGAGGCGTCGACATGAGTGACCTCTGCGCCGGCGCGCGCCGCCACCAGCGAGGCAAGGCCGGTATAACCGAAGAGGTTCAGCACCTTGACCGGTCGCCCTGCAGCGGCGATCAGGCCGGCCATGTGGTCCCAATGCGAGGCTTGTTCGGGAAAGACGCCGACATGGCGGAATGAGGTGAAGCGGCCGAGATAGTCGATGCCGTCATGCTTCATCGGCCAGGTCTCGCCGAGCGGCGTTTTTGGAAAACGCCAGCGGCCGATGCCTTCCTCGTCGGTGTCGCCGGTGAAGATGGCGTCGGCGCGCCGCCATTCCTTGGCGGGAAGCGCCCGCTGCCAGATAGCCTGGCCTTCGGGGCGCACGATGCGGTAGGGCCCATACTGCTCCAGTTTTTCGCCGGCGCCGCTGTCCAGCAGAGCATAGTCGGCGTTGGGCGCAACCTCGAGGATCAGCGGCAGGCGCTCGGCGGGCAACGGGCCTTCGCGGCGTGCAAGAGGGCGCTGCGCTGGTTTTGCTTCCTGACGATGATGCGGCTCCGACCTCTCCGCCGAAGCCGCCTCCCGCAGCCGCGACTGGCTGGGGGGATTCGCCGGCTGGCGCGGACGGTTGTCGCGGTTTCGGTCGCGAAAGGACTTCAAGAACAATCTCCGGAACGGCACGCCGCTTTTGGCATAGGCCCATGACCTTCGCAACCGCATGGTCCGGCGCTGTTCTGTCGCGATGCGATGGACCTCGCCCGAAGAAACGGGCAAGTCTCCGGTCATGTCCCGTTCCGAACGCCTGCTCGACCTGATCCAGATTCTGCGCCGCCACCGCCGGCCGGTCAGCGGCCGCACGCTTGCGGAGGAAATGGGCGTGTCGATCCGCACGCTCTATCGCGACATCGCGACGCTGCAGGGGCAGGGCGCGCCGATCGAAGGCGAGGCGGGGCTGGGCTATGTGCTGAAGCCCGGCTTCATGCTGCCGCCGCTGATGTTCACCGACGAGGAGGTCGAGGCGATCGTGCTCGGCTCGCGCTGGGTGGCGAAACAGCCGGACAAGCGGCTGGCCGCGGCGGCGGCGGATGCGTTGTCCAAGATCGCGGCGGTCTTGCCGGACGATCTGCGTGACGATCTCGACGCCACGACGCTGCTGGTCGGGCCGAATTCAGCGAGCGGCGAGGCGATCGATCTCGGCATCGTCAGGCAGGCGATCCGCAGCGAGCGCAAGCTCGGCTTCCTCTACCGCGACGCCGGCGGCGCGGCCTCTGAGCGCATGGTCTGGCCGTTCGCGCTCGGCTTCTTCGACAAGGTGCGGGTGATGGTGGCGTGGTGCGAGCTGCGCCAGGATTTCCGGCATTTCCGCGCCGACCGCATGGCCGATCTCACAGCCACCGAGATCCGCTATCCGCGCCGCCGCCAGGCGATGCTCAAGGAATGGCGAGCGACGCTCGATGAATCGGCCCTGAAAACGGCGCAGGAGCCTACTGGCTGATCGCTGCTGCCAGAATCTGACAGTGGGATGATCTAGCTTGGCCAAGGTTCAACACCTTGGAGACCGACATGACCACGCCCAATTTCGTCATCCTCTATGTCGACAGCCCCGAGAAGAGCGGCGCGTTCTACGCCTCGCTGCTCGGGCGCCAGCCGGTAGAGGCCTCGCCCACCTTCGCCATGTTCGTCCTCGACAACGGCTTCAAGCTCGGCTTGTGGTCGCGTCACACGGTTGAACCGGCGGCCGCCGCCGCGGGCGGGGGGGGCGAGCTCGTGCTTGCGATGGAGAATGCGGCCGCGGTCGACGCCACGCATGCGGACTGGGCGGAACGGGGGCTGAGAATGCTACAGGCACCGACCGACATGGATTTCGGACGCACGTTCGTCGCGCTCGATCCCGACGGTCATCGGCTGCGTGTCTATTGGCCGAACGAGGCAGCAGGGCAGTAGGG
>NZ_RZST01000128.1:0-14952 GCF_003997575.1 Mesorhizobium sp. M1A.F.Ca.IN.022.07.1.1 | reverse complement strand
GCTTCAACAAGCTCAAGCATTTCAGACGCTTCGCCACACGCTTCGATCGTCGCGCCGGCCACTTCCTCGCCTTCATCCATCTCGCCGCAGCTATGTTATGGATGCGCTGAATGTCGATTCAGCCTAGTTCATTTTAGGCGTGCGGACGGCTGCCCTGGCCTTTTGCCGGCGAGATTTGACCGCCTCCAGCAGTTCGCGTTCGCTGGTGTGAGCATTTCGAAAGATGGCCACAACCAATACCGCTAGAATTTCGGCGTCCGGGTCCAAAGGATCGAGCTGTTCATCTGCGCAGACCTGATTGAACACGCGTTCGCAAACGGCCAGATCGAGAGGGCTAAGGCAGGTGCGATTGAAACGCCGACGCAGCATTTGAGCGAACCTTTCAGCGCCCGCCGCCCGTGCTTTGCGGCGGGGCCTTGTCACCGAGGCTTGAAAAGATGTTGTCCCCAGCTTCTAGTAACGTTACTCCATGCTCGGCGATTGTGTTGTCAATAATCCCAAAATCTGTGCGCAGTCCCGAGATCTATATTGGCCGACCCGCATGAGCTGGTAATAGTCTTGCCGTTTGTTGTCGGGTATACGGAAGCCGCGTCGAAAGTCAGCCGCCTCTTTCGGGGTGCGAGTGCAGCCAAGTTTGCTGGCGCTGACTTTCAAACTCGCCAGTGAGCATCCGAGCTTCGCCGCAATGTCTTTTAATGGCTCGTTGTTGACATATCCATCAAGAATTATCTTGCGGCGAGCTTCTCCTTTGACTTTTTCATTCATTACCTGGTCTCCTCAACGTCGCTTTCACGATGTCGGAATCTATAGGCGCCGGTCTGAAGGTGTGTCGTTAGCCTCGTATCCAGAAACTTATCTCGGGATGCATTTCTTATTGTAACCCAGCGTGATCGACGATGCGGTCCACAGGCTTGCCAGATCCCGGGATACACCACATGATTGCGGGGGCATGGGCATACCGGAATCGGATATGGCACCACGCGCGATGGACGCTAAGGAGCAAGACGAGGCGCATACCGGGCCTGTACCGGAGCGCGAGCGACGGCGTTGGCCTCGCGACGTTCAACCCGACAATGAGGCGGCTCGGCCAATCGCGCCGGCACTGGAACCGCTGTCCTTTTCAACGCTCGAACTGGCAGCAGAGGATCAATTCCCCGCTTGGCAAGCGCATGTGGCACCGCTTGTCGAGGTCAGGCTGCCGGATGACAAATCGCTGGACGACGGCTTCCCCGCAGCGCACAAGGCTTGGAATCTCGGCGGCATGCTGATCGTCGAACAGCGGACGCCGGCGCACAGTTACATCCGTTCCGCCGCAAAGCTTCGGTCCAGCTCGATCGATCATTGGTATGTCGTCTTGCCACATACCGGCCGGTCGTGGACGGAGGTCAATCGCCGTGTCGCGGAGGGCCAGCCGGGCAAACTTGAGATCAGGTCGCTAGGCTACCCGTTTCGCGGGAGGATGACCGAATCCGAAAGTCTCGTTCTATATTTGCCGCGTGAGTTGTTCGCCGACGCGGCGGCAACCCTCGACGCAAACAACAACTCAATTCTTTCCGGCAATTTTGCAAACCTTTTGATCGACTATGTCGACGGCATGGTAACAAGACTGCGCAGCCTCACCGCTGACGACCTGCCTCGCATCGTACACGCAACCCGCAGCATGATCATTGCGTGCCTAGCGCCGCCGGCCGAACATGCGGCTGCGGCCGAACAACTGGCGAGTGTCGCGCTGATGGAGCGGGCCCGTCGATACGTCCAAAACAACCTGGAAGCGGCTCATCTGACGCCGGATTCAATGTGCCGGGCGCTCGGTGTTTCGCGATCTCGTCTCTACCAGCTGTTCGAACCGAGCGGTGGGGTGCTCCATTACATTCAAAGTCGCCGACTTCTAGCGGCCCATGTTGCGCTCAGCGATCCGGCGGACAGCCGGCGCATCGTTCAAATTGCGGAGGCCTTCGGGTTCAGTTCAGCGGCAAATTTCAGCCGGGCGTTCAGCAAGGAGTTCGGTTACAGCCCCCGCGAAGGGCGCAGGACGACGGTGTTGCCGCGCCCCGCCCACTCTGTTTCGCTTGGCGAGCACGAGAAGACCTCCTCGTTTGAAGGATGGCTCAAGGCACTTGGAAGCTGATCATAGCATCCGCGGCGGACGTTTCATCAGTATGCCCGGAGTGATACTGGATCCGGCGACAATCCTTGCCGGGCAAGCGATCCTTGGCTGGCGGTACCCCATTGGCAAAATCCCTGGCGAGAGATGCCGTGCCGATCGAGATATGTACGCCCGGATAAGTATCTGGATGCGCAGCTAACGACAGCGCGGCCATATTCGTAGATGTTCGCTGTGACTTAGCGGGGGCTCGGCACAGGCGGCAGGTTTCCAAGTTGGGGGGTATATCGCACCGCCTGTGCCGACCGCGCCGCCGCAAACCGTCAAAGGCGTAAGTGAGTTAGCGTGCCAAGGCCGAGGCGGCCGGTTGGTGTTCATTCCGCCGCAGAATGGCTTAGTGGGGGCTCGATGGCTTAGTGGGGGCTCGGCACAGGCGGCAGATGTCCAAGTTGGGGGACATCGGATCGCCTGTGCCGCTCGCGCTACCGCTATCCGTCGAAGGTGTGGCGTAATTGAGTAAGCGTGCCAATGGCCGGGGGGCGGCTGGCCGGTGTTCATTCCGTCGCAGAATGGCTTAGTGGGGGCAAGGCACAGGCGGCAGGTGTCCAAATGGATACCAGATCGCCGGTGCCGCTCGCGCCACCGCTATCCGGCAAAGATGGTGGCGTAGTTGAGTCAGCGTGACAAGGTCGACGACGAACGGCTGGAGTTCATTCCGCCGCAGATACCAACTCTTGTCGAGCGGCCGCCCGAAGATGAAGGGTGGGTCCACGAGGCCAAATTCGACGGCTACCGCACGCAAATCATCATTGATAAGAACGGCGCGCGTCTTTACAACAAGAACGGGCGCGACTGGACGACTAAATACTGGCCCATCGCGCTAGCTGTCGACCTGCCATGCCGGGCTGCCATTCTCGACGGCGAGGTGATTGTCTCAGGCGGGCGTGGCTCGCCCGGTTCTCCTGAGCTGGAAGCCGCGATCTGGAACGAGCCGAGCCGGCTGGTGTTCGTCGCTTTCGACATCCTCCATCTCGACGGTCGCAATCTTATCCCCTTACCCCTGCTGCAACGCAAGCAAGCGCTGTGGCGACTGGTTGAGCCTGGCCTCGGCAAGATCCAATACAGCGAGCATTTTGAGGGCGACGCGCTCGCGATCTTTCGCGCCACCGAGAAAACCGAGCTCGACGGCGTCATCTCGAAACGCGCCGATAGCCCCTACCAGAGCGGACCGTCGAAAACGTGGCTGAAAACCAAATTTTTGAGAAAGCCGATCTCGAAACACTAGGTCTGTGATCGAGCCCAGGCCGCGAATTCCGCTCTGTCCTGTGGATCGCAATATTTCGAATCACGCCGGGCGCGACGCCGATTATCTGTCGATTCGCGATTTATTAACAATGAATGAACGTCCATCGTGGAATAACCTGCCCGCCAATCACAGCGGAGGATCCATTGCAATTACAGCGCATGCACCGCTTGTTGAAATAGCGAGTTGAAAGTTTGCCAAGCTTGTTACTTATGCTATTTCTAAACTGGGGGACGCTAATTTTCACCGCCTACGGAGGTGGCTTTTGCGTTCAGAGGCATCAGGCGTCGGCACGCAGAATGAGGAGTCGTCCTCAAGCGATGGTTCACGTGCCGGCGAAGCGCTTCTCGCTAACCTGTTGGCGAATACGACCGAACTTCTATCGTTCTATGATAGCGACTTCCGCCTAACTCACTACGCCGCCAGGCTTAAACGTCTGTACGGAGGTGCGGTTGTGCCAGGCGCAGCCATTTGGGAGATCTATCCAAGCTTCCTCGATACGAGGTGCCGCGACGAATTTCTTCGGGTGTTCCAGGGCGGCTCTGCGGCAAGCATTGACCTGCCGCGATCATCGGGCGAAGCGCCCCGCTCCGTTTTCGTCTTCGGCACTGCAGATGGTGTGGGAATCATCGAATCCCGGGAGCAGGGGGAGCGCAGCGCGGCGCAGGAGCAGGAGCATATGATTCTGCTCCATCAAGCGACGCACGACGTGCTGACCGGACTGCAGAATCGGCGGCGATTCGGCGAGCGGCTGCAGCAAGCGCTGGCGGCCATCGGCGGATCTCAGCCAAAAGCCGCCCTGCTGCAAATCGATCTTGACGATTTCAAAGCGGTCAACGACACGCTCGGCCATGGGGCAGGCGACACGCTTCTGCAACTCGCGGCAGGTCGAATCCGCGACGCGCTGGAGGACGGCGAATCTGCGTACCGGTATGCCGGCGACGAGTTCGCCGTCATCCAATTGGGCAAGGAGCAGCCCGCGGAAGCCGAGCGCCTCGCAACATCGCTGGTCAACTCGTTCAAGGACCCTTTCGTCATCAACGGCATTCCCGTCTTCGTCGGTTCAAGTATCGGAATCGCTTTCGGGCCGGAGCACGGGACCGATGGCGAGCAGCTGATGAAAGCCGCAGATATTGCTCTTTACGCAGCCAAGACGGATGGTCGCGGCTGCGCTCGAACGTTCAATCGCTCGATGCTGTTGTTGCTCGAGCAACGCGAAAATCTGAGGCGCAGCCTTCGAACCGCGCTGGAGCGGGGCGAGCTTTACCTGGACTATCAGCCGCTCATCAGGCCTCCTTCGTCGGTGATTGGTTTCGAAGCGCTGCTGCGGTGGCGGCACCCCGAGATAGGAATCATTCCGCCCGGCGTGTTCATTCCGATCGCCGAAGCGGACGGTCTGATGGACGAAATTGGACGATGGGTGCTCGAGCAAGCTTGTCGCCAGGCATTGGCGTGGCCTTCCGCGCTGACAGTCGCAGTCAACCTGTCGCCGGCTCAGTTCCTAAGCGGTTCGCTGACGGACACGGTCGCTCAGATCATCGACGCAGTTGGAATCCGAGCTGAAAGGCTTGAACTCGAGATAACCGAAACGGTTCTTCTTGAGAAGACTATCGACAATATAGATACTTTGAATACGTTGAACGTCCTGGGAATACGAATCTCGCTCGACGATTTTGGAACATACTATTCATCCTTGAGCTACCTTAAGAATTTTCCGTTCGATACCTTGAAGATAGATCAATACTTCATCGCGGACCTGGAGACGGATCTGAAGAGTCAAACGATTGTGCGATCGATCATAAGTCTGGCGCACGGCCTGGGAATTAGCGTCACCGCCGAGGGGGTCGAGACGTCGGCGCAGGCACGGTGGCTGATCAAGGAAAATTGCGATTACCTGCAAGGCAATTTCATGGGACGGCCGCTCGGATCCGAGGCAACCGGCGATTTCATCAGGCGGTCGCCGCCGAACGGGCTGGTAGCGATGGAGGAATCAAATCGGGCGCGCTAGCCACTTGCACCGTTTGTAAATCGGAGGGCTGTAAAAACGATCGAGCTAGATGCCGCGCAATGCGGGACTGGCTCATCACGAGGCGGTCAAACTTCCGTCCCGGAGTTCATCGCGTCACCTGGGCTCAAATACGGATGGAATAGGAGAGGATGCGGATGGGATCTGTTCATCATGACCCGGTTGGCGAACCGACTTTTGAGCCGATGATCCAGATCGACATGGAAATCAAGACTTTTGTCTCCGCTTGGAAACACTGCGATTATGTCTCGACGTACATCGCCCGGATGATCAGTCAAAACAGATCAGACTCGGTGCGGCATTCGAATCTCTTTTCCTCTGCCTTCAACGAATTACTGGAAGTCGCCTTTCGTACCCGCCACGCCGACGGCGAACTGGCATGCAGGGTGTCTCGCTATGGCGCGACGGACAGGATCGAACTGACATTTCCCTGCATGCCGGAGGAGCGCCAATTCTACGAAGAAGCCGTTTCGCAAGTCGCGGGATTTGAGGCCAAGGAGCGATATCTCAATTCTGTGTCTGGGGATCTGGCGCCCAGCCGGGAGGTGGTACTCCTGGAACTGGCTGTCGACTACAACGCGGCACTCAGGGTCGAGGAAGCCGACGGCGATGCGATCACGCTCGTCGTGGATCTTCCGCTTGAGGGCCTGCAACATTGAGCCCTTACAACCTGCACGCGCGCTTCAAGGCGCAGTACGATGCGAACAACCAGGAGTTCTCAATATCTGGGGTGGTCCGGCCTCAGGCGATCGATGAGCTTGGGCCTAGCCTGGCATTGCTTCGCGATGCGATCGGCCGAGTACGCGGCGTTCTCTACGTCAATGTCAGGCGCTTGGCGCAGATGAACAACGCTGCATTTTACGCCTTTTCGAGAATCATCATCGATGCCTGTCGCGCTCGACCCGATCTCAAATTTGTTGTCATCACGTCGAGCGTCGTCGGATGGACCTCGCGAAAATTCGGTCGGCTGAGCGGAATCGAACCGAACATCACGGTCGAGGAGTATGACAGCGAATTCTATCCAGGGCAGGGCTTCCTCGAGGAAGGCGGGTTCGTTCCAATCCTGCGCACGCAGACAAAGATGACCTGGCGCCACGAGCGTGCAATCCTGCCGCGACATGGCATGAGACCCGGGATCGTTATGGCCGACATCTGTTGCGGGATCGGCGATTTCGCCGTGCTCGTGCAGAAAGAGTTCCAGCCGTCGCGGATTGTCGCCCTCGACCACTCCATATCAAGCCTGGACTACGCCCGACGCGTGATGCGGGAGTTCGATATCCGGGGCATCGAATATACTTATGGCGATGCCTCGGAAATGCTGCTCGACGAGGAGCAGTTCGACTTGGTCACCTGCCGACATTCGCTTCAAATCTTCAATCGACCGGAACTCATCCTCAAGGAACTCTACCGCATATGCAAGCCAGGCGGGCGGGTCTACATCACCAACGAGAAGAATTCGCATTGCCTCGGCGAGCCGCGCGCCGAAAGCATCCGTTGGACATACAATGAAGTGGCGAAGCTGTTCGCGCATTTCGAAATGGACGTCGAGCTCGGGCCCAAGAGTCGGCGATATCTGATCGAAGCCGGATTCGACGACATACGTGTCGAGACCTTCACCGTCACCAACTTGGACGGAGATCCGCAGGACTTCGCCGATGTCATTGTCGCCTGGGCCGATGTCTATGCCGGCGAGATGGCCATCAAACGCGGCGACGGGCCGGAGTTCGTTGCACGGTTCCGGCAGGGCTTCCAGGATCACATATTCGCTGCGCTACACCCCAAGGGTTATGCGGGTTGGCCGATCTGGGTCGCATCGGGGCGAAGGCCGCAATGAAAGCCGACGATCAGCCTACACCGCGCTTCGGACTGCGCTCCTTCCGGGCGAAATTCGTATTGGTCGTTGGCGGCGCCGTGCTGTTCGATCTCTTGCTGAGCGGCGGCCTGGCGCTCTGGAACGTGCAAAAGCTGTCGCGCGACGCAACGTCGGAAGTCGGTGAGGGCCTGACCACCGCAAACCAGGAATACATTCGCTCCTACGCCGATTCGACGGCGTTAAGCGTCGACCTCCTGCTCGATCGAGTTCATGGGGAGGTGAAGGCGCTGGCCGGCGTTCTGCAGGCCCAGACCGACCATCCGAGCCGGCAGCGACAGGTCGGAGCAACCCTTTCGCAGGAGGCACCCGGCTCGGTGAAGGTCGTCTATGACGCGAAGGGCGATTGGGCGCAGAACCTGCCGGGCGCGCCTTCCGTGATTAGCGTCTGGGGCTACCTGCTGGGCGCCGACCACACGCCGTTGCCGAGCGTTGAGCAGGAAATCGAAGACAGTACCGTTCTGGATCTCGTCGCGCCGACCCTTATGGCCAGCGGATCGCCAAAACTGCAGATGTACTATATTGGTCCGAAGGAACGGCCGATCTTCAGGACGGTACCGTATACGGACCAGGCACAGACCTTCGACCGGCTCTATCCAGGCCACAACAAGGCGGAGTTCTGGGAGTTCTTCTTTCCGGGGATCTATGGGTCATGGCAGCAATGGGCGAAGGATCCAGCCTCACGTCCAGTCCCCGACGATATCACTCAGACAGCGCCCTACACCGATGCGATCACGGGAAAGCTGATCGTCAGTTTTTTCCACCCGCTGTGGACGCGCGACCGTACCGGTATCGCCGGTGTAGCGGGTGCAGACATCACTCTCGATCAACTCGCGGAAGTCGTCGAGCGCGTCAAGATCGCCGAAACCGGGTTCGGCTTCCTCACGATGTCGACCGGCAATGTAGTGGCGATCAATCCATCGGGCGAGGCGATCATCGGCCTGACTTCATCCAACGATGCGGGCACGCAGGGCGTCACCGGCCTGGAGAGGTCCCTGCGGGGAAGCACGCAGCCGGCCATCGCGTCGCTGCCGCTCGACCAGAACAATGACGGTGTCATTCAGCATATCATGCTCGACAACAAGGGCGAACACGTACCCTACATAGTTGTCCTCAAAAGATTGAAGCCGACCAATCTGTGGAGCTCGGGACCGATCAAGTCTGAAACGATGTCGGTCGGAATCGTCGTTCCAGAACGCGAAATCTATGCGTCCCTGGTCGCCGCGCAAAAGAGTATTTCTCGCGCGACCAATCGTATTCTGCTCTTTCAGGTTGCCGCCATCGTCGTTTCGCTTCTGATTGTATTTGCGGCAGTGCTCGGCATCTCGAAGCGGATCACGGCCGGCCTCAGGGCGCTTGCCAGCGCCGCCCAGAGGCTACAGTCCAAAGACTATTCGGTCCGTGTTCGCGTTCCAACGCGCGACGAGGTTGAAGCGGTCGGGGTCGCCTTCAACCGCATGGCCGAGCAGATCAGCTTTCACACAGAAAACCTCGAGCAACTCGTCGACGAACGCACCAGGGAACTCGGCGACGCAAATCAGGAGATTTCCGCGCTCAACGAAAAGCTGCGGGACGAGAACGTCCGTCTCGGCGCCGAACTCGCGGTCGCCAGGCAAATCCAGATGATGGTCCTGCCGAAACCGTTCGAACTCGAAGGGATTCCGGGGCTGGAGATCGCGGCCTACATGCGGCCGGCCGACGAGGTGGGCGGGGACTACTACGACGTCCTCCAGAACGGATCACGGGTCAAGATAGGCATCGGCGACGTGACCGGTCATGGTCTCGAGAGCGGCGTGCTGATGCTGATGGTCCAATCCGTTGCACGCGCGCTGCAGGAGGCCAACGAAGGCGATCCGCATCAGTTTCTGGTTCGTCTGAACAGGGCCATCTACAAGAACATCGAGCGGACGAACACCGACAAGCATCTCTCGCTGGCCTTTCTTGACTTTGAGGACGGGCGGGTAACGCTATCCGGCCAGCACGAGGACATTCTCGTCGTGCGTGCGGATGGGGACGTCGAACGTATCGACACGCTTGATCTGGGTCTGCCCGTTGGCCTGGAGAACGACATCTCGCAGTTTGTTGACACGCGAGACATCGTGTTCGGGAGCGGCGACGTAATCGTGTTGCACACCGACGGTGTGACCGAGGCGGAAGATGAAGACAGAAGACTGTTCGGGTTCGATCGCCTCTGCAAGAGCGTGCAAAAGCGCCATGGCAGGAGCGCCGAGGACATCAAGACCGGGATCATCGAGGATTTGATGGCCCATATCGGAATCCAGAAGATCCACGACGACATCACACTCGTGATCATAAGGCATACGTAGGATGACAGCGCTGTTCGGTACGCCTGACATTGCAATCGGGATGAAGGGGAGCGTCAGTCGCGTGCGGCTGTTCGACGGACCTCTCGACTTGAGTTGGCGTCACTGCGCCACGACCTCGGACTTCATTGCCGATCTTTTCGCGTTGCGCTTTCAGTCGTCGCGCAATGACTACATGGAGGTGCGGCATAGCATCGGATATCTGGTCAACGAACTCATCGAAAACGCCGTCAAGTTCCGCGCACCAGGCGAAATCGTGGTTGAGGCGTCGATGGATTCGGAGTGCTTCAAGCTGAAGGTGTCGAATGACGTCGATGGTGAAATCGCGTCCGAGTTCCAAAGCCTGCTGGCGGACATCACGGTTGGCGACCCAAAGGACCTGCTGATACAGCGGATTGAGGCGAATGCCGCGAACCCCGACGTGGGGAGCTCCGGGCTTGGATTGCTGACGTTGATGAGCGACTATGGCGCACGTCTGGCCTGGATATTCAGCCCGGCCGATGAAAACGACCGTATTTGCCTGGAAACATATGCCTCCATTCCGATCTCGCAAACTCACAACTAGATGAAACGAAGCCAGATATGGAAATCAAGACAGACGACTACCGCGTGTGGACTGAGGGAAGCGATATCTTTTTCGACGGTGCAATGCGGCTTGCCAGTTCCGAGGCGGGTGCGCCGATCACGGCTTTGGCGACCAGTGTTCTTGCCTCAAATCCCGCTTCCATCACACTCAATTTGAAGGACCTTCACTTTCTCAACTCTTCCGGCATCAACCTGCTGGCGAAATTTACCATCGAGGTGCGCAAGCATCCCGATGTTCGACTTGTCGTGCGCGGAACGCCCGACATACCCTGGCAATCGAAATCACTGCCGAACCTGAAGAAGCTGCATCCCGCTCTGGTGCTTTTGATGAACTAACGTCAACGCGTCTCGATCGAGCCATTGCCCGCGAGGTGCCCGCCGTCGGATGATTTCCAGCTGATATTCGGGACTGTCAGATCAGCAGCAGGCCCTTCATCGAGGCATTGCCCTTGCGGCCGATGATGATGTGGTCGTGAACGGCGATGCCGAGCGGCTTGGCCGTCTCGATGATCTGCTTGGTCATGTCGATGTCGGCGCGCGAGGGCGTCGGGTCGCCGGACGGATGGTTATGCACCAGAATGATCGCGCTGGCGGAAAGTTCGAGCGCGCGCTTGACCACCTCGCGCGGATAGACAGGCGTATGGTCGACCGTGCCGGTCTGCTGCACCTCGTCGGCGATCAGCCCGTTCTTCTTGTCGAGGAAGAGAATGCGGAACTGCTCGCGGGCCTCGAAGGCCATGGCCGAGCGGCAATAATCGAGAAGCTGCGTCCAGTTCGACAGAACCTCGCGGCCGCGCACTTCGCCGCGCGCCATGCGCTGCGCCGTGGCGGCGATGACCTTGAGATCGGTCGCCACCGTCGGCCCGATGCCCTTCACTTCCTCGAGCAGGGACGCCGGCGCGCCGAGCACTTCGGCAAGCGAACCAAAGCGCGCGATCAGCGCCTTGGCGATCGGCTTGGTGTCGACGCGCGGGATCAGCCGGAAGAGAAGCAGCTCAAGCAGTTCATAGTCGGGCAGGGCGTCCGGACCGCCGGCCAAGAAGCGTTCGCGCAGACGATCACGATGGCCGTGGTAGTGCGGCTTCTCAACAGGCGCCACCTCTTTCTTCGGCGGCTCTACCCAGGCTTCAGAGAAAAACGCCCGCTCGTCCTCGACTTTTCCCATCGCCCGCCCACATCGCTGATCGAAAGAAGACCTTTGCCAGAGACTAAAGCATGATTCTGAAACGCGAAACGGTTCTCGATCATTTCAAGAAAGTAGCCGGGAGCGTTGCTGGGACATATCAAGACGCCGTGACGATGAGGGCTGCATCGCCTATTGGCGAGCGTTAAACATGGGCACCCTCGGCAGCCTGCTTCTTCACCGTTCTTGCCCCGCTGACCGAAACAGCGATGCCGAGGACGACAAGGGCGGTTCCGAGAATGTGGATCGGCGTGATGGTCTCGCCGAGAAGAAGAAACGAGAGCGCGAGTGCCGCGACCGGCAGCACGGCCATGAACACGCCAGCCTCTCCGCCGCTGGCGCGCGCGGCTCCTGAATACCAGAGCCAGAAGCCGATCACGGTGGGAAAAATGCTGATATAGACTGTCGCCAATAGGGCGGCAGGTGCTGCTGCAACGGTGCTAAGCGCGACAAGGCCGGCGGCGAGCGGCAAGGTCAGCAGCAGTGAAATGCTGCTCATCAGCGCCGCGAGATAGAGCGGCGCCAGCGGCTTGCTGATTCTCTTGTTCAGGATCGCAAACAGTGCTTCGCCGGAAACAGCGAGGACCACCAGCAGTTTACCCGCCAGCAGCTTCAGATCGAGGCCAAGACCCTTGGCAGAGGCGACATTGACAAGAAGTGCGCCTGCCGTGACAGCGCCGACCGCGATCCAGAGCTTGGCGCCAAGCCTCTCCTTCAAGGCCAACGTTGCAACGAGGGCAGCCAATACAGGCAGAAGGCCGTGGATGACGCTGGCATTGGCACTCGTCGTCAAGGTCAAGGCGAGGATCATTAGAATGCTATAGCCGGCGCTGCCCGCGGCCGCCTGAATCATCACAATCACATATTCCTTTGCCAAGAGCCGCGGCCGCGGCGTGCTTGTCAGGAAGACGAGTCCCCAGAGGATCGGCGTCGAAATCAGGAAACGGAGGGGAACGGCGAGGAAAGGGTGCATGCCGCCGGCAATGATTTTCGAGGCCGCCACGCCGGATCCGACCAGCGTCATGGCTATGGTCATGAGGGCGCATGCAATGATGCGTTGCGAATCCATGTGTCAGCCTACGGTATAGGGGGCGCGCGAACGCGCCTCCTTCAGCGCAAGAGCCCACCACTTGAGTTGGTGGAGCATGGTTTTGACAGCGCCGGAGCTGCGCTTCGGATCGAGCGGGCCCGCACCATCGGCAAAATGCTCCCACACCCCGTGAAAGCTTACTGCGTCCCGGACGGTGACGGCGTGGAGCTCGGCAAATACCTGCCGAAGATGTTCGACGGCCCTCAACCCGCCGGAAACGCCACCGTATGAAACGAAGCCGACCGGCTTGGCGTGCCACTCTTCAGTAGCCTGGTCGATAGCGTGCTTAAGATGACCGGGCATGCTGTGATTGTATTCGGGGGTGACGACAACGAAGGCGTCTGCCTTGGCGAGCTTACTCGTGAATGCCTTCATCGCCGGTGTCGGCTCCGCCAAGTGCCGGCTGGGCAGATCAATGTCTGCAACATCGATGAGGGAAAGCTCGAAATCGCCCAGTCTCTGCGCCTCCTGGGCAAACCAGTGTCCGACCTTGTCGCCATAGCGTCGTTCCCGCGTGCTGCCGATCAGCGCTGCGAGCTTGAGCCGTTCAGTCACTTCGCTCTCCTGTCTCAGGCCAGGAAACTGATGACACATCGGGACGATCGATGGGATTGCTAAAAGTTGGCGCTTTCTGATCTAATTGATCGATCATGCTCGACGCGCTCACTCTCGATCAGATGCGGATGTTCCTAACCGTGGCGGACGCGGGTAGCTTTCGCCTGGCCTCCATGCGGCTCGGTCGCGCCCAGTCGGCGGTAAGCCACGCGATTGCCAATCTGGAGACCGAACTCAAGACGGTCCTGTTCGACCGGTCGACTCGTCGGCCGACCTTGACCTCGGACGGACGGGCCCTGCTGGACGACTGTCGCTCGCTGGTTCTACGCGCCGATCTGCTGCGCGCGAAGGCGCAGGGTATGGGCAGCGGCATTGAAATCGAGCTTGCGCTGATGGTGGACACGCTTGTTCCATTGCCGGCCGTCGGCAGGGCTCTTGAAGCCCTCCACGCCACCTATCCGACGGTTGGCGTCCGGTTGCAGATAGGTACCCTTGGGGAACCGATCGATTGCCTCCTGCAAGGCACGGTCGACCTCGCGATAACGGTGGGCGAAGACCTGCGCGATCCGCGCCTGGAATTCGATTCCCTCGCGCCGCTGTCGATGGCGACGGTCGTCGGTGCTGGGCACGCTCTTGCCTTGATAGCGAAGAAAGGCCGGGTGAGTACGCCAGAGCTGGCCGATCACATCCAGATCGTGCTGATGGACGCTTCTCCTCGCTCCCATGGCCGCGACTATGGCGTGCTCTCCCAGCGCAAGTGGCGGGTGGGTAGCCAAGAGGCGAAACTGGCGTTGATCAGAGCAGGCATCGGCTGGGGGCGGCTTCCACTTTGGTTGATCGCGCAGGATCTAGTCGAAGAGCGGCTCGTGCAGCTTTCAGCCGCTGCGCTTGGTGAAAATGGGACGACGAAGAGCTGGATCTATCTTGCCCGACGGCTCGACAAACCCTTGTTGCCGGCAGCCATGTGCCTCAGGTCCGCACTTCTGACCGGAGCCGGGCTTGGTGATGTTGCCGGGCTTCGATAGCCTAAGTGGCCTTGCCAAATAGGGAATCCTGCCGATGCCGTGCCTGCGGCAGACTAATCCGGCAAGCCGGGGCGGTCGAGCTTCTTTGGCGACAGCGTGAAGATCTCGCAGCCGCTATCGGTGACGCCGATCGTATGCTCGTACTGTGCCGACAGCGAACGGTCGCGCGTCACCGCCGTCCAGCCGTCAGACAAAACCTTCACATGCGGGCGGCCGAGATTGATCATCGGCTCGACGGTGAAGATCATGCCGGGCCGCATCTCGACGCCTTCGCCGACGGTGCCGTAATGCAGGATGTTCGGCGCGTCATGGAAAAGCTGGCCGACGCCGTGGCCACAGAAGTCGCGCACCACCGAGCAGCGCTCGGCCTCGGCATAGGTTTGGATAGCGGCGCCGATCGCGCCGGTGCGAGCGCCCGGCCTGATTGCGGCGATGCCGCGCATCAGGCATTCGTAAGTCACCTCGAGCAGGCGCTCGGCGGCGCGCTTGATCGTGCCGACCGGATACATGCGCGAGGAATCGCCGTGCCAGCCGTCGAGGATGTAGGTGACGTCGATGTTGACGATGTCGCCGTCCTTGAGCGGCTTGTTGTCGGGAATGCCGTGGCAGACCACGTGATTGATCGAAGTGCAGGACGATTTGGTGTAGCCGCGATAGTTGAGCGTGGCCGGCAATGCGCCGTGATCCATGCCGAATTCGAAGACGAAACGGTCGATGGTCTCGGTGGTGACGCCGGGCTTCACCATCGACACAAGCTCGTCGAGACAGCGCGCGGTGAGATCGCAGGCCTTGCGCATGCCCGCAAACCCTTCCTCGCCATAGAGGCGGATCTGGCCGGTGTTTCTCAAGGGGGCCGTTGCGGCGTCGAGATAGGTAACCATTCTTGT
>NZ_RZST01000127.1:0-15083 GCF_003997575.1 Mesorhizobium sp. M1A.F.Ca.IN.022.07.1.1 | reverse complement strand
GGCAATATCAGCGGCTGAAAGCAAAGTCGGGCAGCCGGCTGGCCAGGATGCTCACCGGCGAACGGGCCGAACGGGAAACGGCAACATTGGCCGACAATACGCCGCCCCCGGCGCCGGCTGAAAGATCAGCGGAGGCTGCCGCGCCGGGCGGTTAGCTTTTCGCCATCGGGCACCTTGATGCCGCGGTCGGCCTGCCGCGCCTTGTCGGCGGGTATCGGCCCGCTCCTTGCGATCATGGCGAACACCAGAACGAAGTACCCCACCTGAATGACGACAGCGCAAATCACGGCGCGCATGATGATGGTGCCAAGCGATTCGCCGTCGAGCCAGGACCAGCCGACTACAACAGCGAGCGTGAATATCATCCCGACGATGAACTTTGGCAAAGACATGCTCGTCGGCCCGTCAACCGGCACGCGCAAGCAAAAGCTGTGGTCTACCCACCGGCGTAACTCCCCGTTCCGCCAGAGAGCTATTTCTGGCTGCCCAATCAGGCCGGTTGCTTCCGGCCTTTCCGACCCATCCAGACTATGACAGCAACAGTTTGCCACTCTATTAAGGCGAGACCTTTGCGGCAAGGCCAAATGCACATGAAGCCAAGGGTTTCGCGGCATCGACTCTGCCATGCTGCGGCGCACACCCCTGCATCGCCACCTATTCACTATAGCGAAATCCTCGACAGTAGAACCCGAAACATTAACCAGTATTTAATGCGAAGAACTTACCTGAGCGAGTGATTCCTACGACATGCAACCGTCGTTCGTCTGCAGCAAAGAATGCATTGCCCAAAATCAGCCCAAAAGCTGTACTACATCTCCCAAAAAACGTCTCACCTTGTCATAAACATGCCACAAAGGCCAAAATTTGGGCAGGGCAGGTTTATTATTTGATCAATTCATGACGGGAACATTTCACGCGAATGGGAAATTGTGTGTTGCGCTGCAGCATTTTTTTGGTATCGTGCCGTAAACCATCCGTTCAACGTATGGAGCTTTTGCATGAGGGACGTCGCCAAGCCGGCTAATGCGGGTTTTTCGCAGGCCGGCATTGATTTTCCACCCCCCATCGGCGGTCTGCTCAAACGCAGTTTCGATATCGTCGGTTCCCTGGCGGGTCTGGTCCTGCTCAGCCCGCTTTTCCTGATGGTCGCCCTGCTGGTCAAGCTTTCCGACCGCGGCCCGATCTTCTACGGCCACAAGCGGATCGGTCGCGGCGGAAGGATTTTTGCCTGCCTCAAATTCCGCACCATGGTGCAGGATGGCGAGAAGGTGCTCGCCGCGCACCTGGCCGCCAATCCGGATGCCGCCGCCGAATGGGCGGCGACGCGCAAGCTGAAGGACGATCCGCGCGTGACGCGTGTCGGCGCGGTGCTGCGGAAGCTCAGCCTCGACGAGCTGCCGCAAATCATCAACATCCTGCAGGGCGACATGAGCCTGGTCGGGCCCCGCCCTGTTGTACGCGACGAGCTCGAGATCTACGGCAGCGCCGCAGTCTATTATCTGAAGTCGCGCCCGGGCCTCACCGGGCTGTGGCAGGTGAGCGGGCGCAACGACGTGTCCTACGACACGCGCGTCGCCTTCGATCGCCACTATGTCGAGAACTGGTCGATGGTCGAGGACATTCGCATCATCGTCAAAACCGTGCCTGCCGTGTGGATGGCGCGCGGCAGCTATTGACCGCCAGGCCTGTCCCGCCAATCTCGGGACAGGCGTCCGGCAGTAATCTCATCGGGCGGATGGGGCTAACGCGGATCGGAAACGTTCATTGAAAAACCACCCCCTCGGACTCCTTTCCAAGGCGCCCAGCCGGTTTGCGGCCGTGGCGCTTGCCCTGTCTCTTGCGATTCCCACCATGGCGGTGGCTGGAGACTATCGTCTCGGGCCGCAGGACAAGCTCAACATCCGCATTGCCGAGTGGCAGACGGTCGACGGCACGTTCCGCGACTGGTCATCCATCAACGGCGACTATTCGGTCGGCCCCGCCGGCACGCTCTCGGTACCGTTCGTCGGCGAGATACAGGCGGCCGGCAAGACGACCTCGGAGATCGCTGCCGCGATCGGTCTCGCGCTGCAGCGCAAGCTGGCACTGCCCGACAAGCCTGAAGCCTCGGTCGAGATGGCGCAGTTCCGGCCATTCTACATTTCGGGCGAAGTGCAGAACCCTGGCCAGTTCCCCTACGTGCCGGACCTTACGGTACTGAAGGCGGTGAGCATCGCCGGCGGCATCCGGCGCAACGCCGATTACGGCCCTCAGCTCGGCAAGGACCTGGTCACCGCCAAGGGCAGTTTCGATATCTATGACGACCAGCGGCTGCGGTTGATCATAAAGCGTGCCCGCATCGACGCAGACCTTGCCGGCAAGACGAGCTTCGAGATTCCGAAGGAAGCTGCGGACGACCCGAGAACGCAGGCCATCGTTGCCGACGAAATGCAGATCCTCACGGCCGACCAGAAGGCGCTGAAGCTGAAGCTGGACGCGCTTGATGACCTGAAAGGCGTGCTCGAAGGCGAGATCGAATCGCTGCAGAAGAAAATCGCCAACCAGCAGCAGCAGGTGGATCTGGCGCAGCAGCAGCTCACCAGCATCGGTCCGCTGGCCCAGAAGGGCCTTGTCGCCAATGCGCGACTGCTCGATTCGAAACAGTCGGTGGCGGACCTGCAGGGCAAGATCCTGGATTATGAGACGGCCATCCTCACCGCCAAGCAGTCGATCAGCAAAGCTGATCAGGACGCCATCGATGCCCGCAACACGCTCAATTCCAACCTGGCCGCGAGCCGGCAGCAGGCCGAGGCCGACCTGAACGAGGCGACGCTGAGGACTGCTATGCAGAAGGGCCTGATCGCCGCGGCCTCGGATCCCGCAATGGCGGCTGCCATAACAGGCGGCCAGGAACCGGCCCTGCTGTATTCGCTGGTGCGTGTCGCCGACGGCAAGACCAGCGAGATCGACGCCAAGGAAGACACGCCGGTGCTGCCGGGCGACGTCATCAAGGTGAAGCTGGCGCCGAGTGCCGGCGGCCCACCCATGGCCAGCCAGTAGCCGGGCGCCCGGGCCTCGCTCAGCGCGGTCCGCGGGAGGAACAAGTCAGGCTCGTTCGCGCCAAGGTGCGGGCGAGCAATCTGTTTGGACCGCTTGAAGGCATAGAATGCAGCCTGCCGCTCCGCGTCACGTCTACCTGAACCTCGACGCCATCCGCGGCGTGGCGGCGATCAGCGTGATGCTCTATCACTTCTCGCCCTTTCTGGCCGACGGCAAAGTGCTGCCGTCGAGCTATCTTGCGGTAGACCTGTTCTTCCTGCTCAGCGGCTTCGTCATCGCCCACGCTTACGACCGCAAGATCGAGAACGGCATGGGCTTCGGCACCTTCGTGACCATTCGCCTGATACGCCTCTACCCGCTCTACCTCGCCGGCACGTTGCTCGGCTGCTTCTATCTGCTGGTCAAGAACAGGCTGATTGCGACAGAATACATGCCGTTGTCGGAGATCGGCACGCAGCTCACGACAGGCATGCTCTTCATTCCGCTGGTCGGCGATGCCTACCATACGATCTTTCCGCTCAATCCCGCTTCGTGGTCGCTGTTCTTCGAGCTGATCGTCAACATCGCCTATGCCGCCGTCTTCTTCCTGCTGTCGAAACGTGTGCTGACGGTGCTGGTAGCCGTCAGCCTGGTGCTGCTGATCGTCGCCTCGGCACTTGCCGGCACGCTCGATTTCGGCATGACCGGCAAGACCATCATCAGCGGGCTCCCGCGCGTGTCGTTCTCCTTCTTCCTCGGCGTGCTGCTCTGCCGGTCGATGGCGCGCTACCAGGATGGCCTCGGCTTTCTGCGGCGGGGCTGGTGGGTCGAGGCCGCGATCCTGCTTACGCTGATCGTCTTCGCCATCGCGCCTGCGGGTGCTGCCGGGCGTGTCGCCTACGACCTCGCCTCTATCGCCGTCGTGTTCCCGCTGATGGTGGTGACCGGCGCGGTGGCACCGACGGCGCCGCGACTGGCTAGCTTCTATGGCTGGCTGGGGCGGGTCTCCTACCCGATCTACATCATCCATACGCCGATGCTGATGATCATCGCGGGGGCCGGCAAGGCCGCGTCGGTCGACCCGTTCGCGCATCATCCCTGGTTCGGCATCGTGATGGCCGCTGCGGTCATCGTCATCGCCGACATTGCCACCCGCATCTATGACGAGCCGGTGCGCCGCTTCCTGCAGCGGCAAATGCAGCGCTCGCGAGCCGTGGCCTAAAGCGCGTCGCAATCTTTCAGATTTGCTCCGCGCTCTTTTAGGTTTTTGCTCTTACGCATGTCTTTGACCCGAAATCGGTTCTCGCTTTCGTGGGACATGCTTTAACTCCTCGACGCGACCGAGGCGAAAACCGCGATCAGACCGGCGCCGGCATGTGGCCGTTGGCCGGCTTTTCATCCTGGACAGGAATGGCAACCCGCCGTCGCCGGGCAACCGGCAGCGGGTTCAGCTTGAACAGGCCATAATAGACGATGAAGGAGGCCATGAAATAAGGGCCGAGGATCTCGACCTCGAAGAAGGAGCGGATCAGCATCAGCCCGACGGCGCCGGCGAGCACCACCGAATCGGCGCTCCAGACCCCGAACACCACCTTCGAGATATGGCCGTAGAAGGCGCGCAGGATGATCAGCGCCAGCATGGTGACGCCGACGAAGCCGATCTCGACCAGGGTCTCGATATAGGTGTTGTGGAAATGGAAGCCGGTGCGGGTCGTGATGTAGAACTCGGCCCACAACCGTTCCGGATCGGCGAACCCTTGCACCCAGTAGGCGGCATAGCCGTAGCCGAGCAGCGGGTGCAGCTGCGCCGCCTCCCAGCCCTGCTGCCAGAGATAGGTGCGGCCGGTCAGCGTCGAATCCTTGCCGAAGATGCCGAGCACGACGTCCAGCAGGCCAAGGTTCAGCGCGGCCACCACGCCGGCTACCAACGCGCCGCCGCCGACCACGAACAGCACGCGGCGGTAGCGCCGCGACAGGACCCTGCTCATGGTGAGCAAGATGACGATGCCGAGCACCGCCGGCAGCGAGGCGACGGATGTCGCCGAGTGGGAGATTGCCAGCATGTATGCCGACATCAGGATGATCGGCGCGGTCCAGAAGAAGCTCAGCCAGTTGCGCCGGTAAAACATCAGGAAGACGAAAGACAAAAAGATGCCGAACGACGAGAAGAACCCGACCTGGTTCTTGGAGGCGAAGGCGCCGACGAAATTGAAAGTGCCGTCCATTATGTCCAGCGCGTAAGCGTTGACTTTCAGCGAGTAGAGCAGGACGACGAATATCCCGATCAGCGATCCCAGGACCAGCGTCCGCACGCTGATGGTGCGGGCCGCGATATAGGCACAGACGATATGCGAGGAATATTGCACCGCCGCACGCGCGCTGATGCCGGCGGCCTGCGACCAGAAGACCGACAGGCAGACATAGGTCGCGAAGAGTATCGGCAGCCAAGCGTTCGAGAGCTTCCAGGTGAAACGCCGGTAGTCGACGAAGAACAGCGGCAGCCAGACCGCGTAATAGGCGAGGATCAGGACCTGACCGAAATTGCTGGAATAGGCAAAGGCAAGAACGGAAACCGCGACGGCAAACGCGCCATAGGCCTTGTTTGCCTCCGGATCGAGCAGAATGGATTTTGGAATCTTCATGCCGGATTTTTCGTCCGTTCAGCCTTGGAGCAATTCCAGGAAAAGTGTGTGACTGTCTTTCGTCGGGAATTGCGTAAACAACAGTTAGCGCGGGTCAGTGTCTGATAGCCGGCACGAGCCGACGTTCGGCCCTACCGGGTTGATTGTGCACTGCAGCATAATCTATCGCCCTATCGCCGGTGGCTCAACCGGAAATGTTGCCACGGGCAAAGAGGCGTTATCACAGGCATATTGCACAGCGAAAAGGCCGGAATGGGGCGGCCTGTTGCTCGTTGGCGGATGAATCCTTTCCGAAAATCGATTTCGATTGCTCATGCGAGAAGGTCCCCGAGCAAGATGCCCAGGCGGCCGCCGCGTTCTTCCGAGCGGAGGAAGCGGTGGCCTTTATTCTCCGGCGTCGTCGCCGACTTTGCAATCTTGAAGTGTTGTCCTGATCGGGGTGCAGTCTTGACGACCGAGAGGCGAAAGCTCGACATCACCACCGAGCGCGAGCTCTCCTGCAGTTCTTCCAGAACCGCGCGGAGGTGTAGCTGGAGGCCTGTCATGGTAATGCGGTCGTTGCAATGAGATAGGACAACCGCCTACGCTGTGAGGACTCTTATTGCGCTGGAGAGAAACGAATGGCCAAGCCGCGAATCTTCCTGGGCTCGTCAGGAAAACAGAAGAAGCTGTTGCAGGCGCTGCAGCGTGGCCTTGAAGATATTGCCAATGTCGAACCCTGGACGACATCCTTCAATCCCGGGACGACAACGCTGGGGCGTCTCCTGGAGCTGACGCGCGAGGTCGACTTCGCCGCTTTCGTGTTCGCCCAGGACGACTGGACGAGCGCGAGCCAGCCGGAATCGACCACCACTATTCCCGCCCAGGCTTCTCCGCGAGACAATGTGGTTTTCGAGGCCGGCCTGTTCGGCGGGGTTCTCGGCATGCGCCGGACCTTCATCCTGCACGCGAATGGTGCCAAGCTTCCCAGCGATCTGCTCGGCCTGACGTCGGTACGCTACGGCGAGGCAGCGACCGCCGCGGAGACCAGAGCAATCAATCAAAAACTGCGAAATGCCATCGAAAATGAGGGGCGAGTCGCCCGCATAGAGGGGTTTTGGTGGCAGTTCTCCCTGTCAGAGCGCACAGCAAGGGAGCCTTCCGCGGTCAGTCTGCTGAGGATCTCGCGGGACCGCAACGGCGCGCTGGAGCTGAACGGCCGCTCATGGCAAGAGAATGGCAGCCTGTCGGCCAGATACTGGAGCGAGGCGTCGAAGGAGAAAGGAGAGTCTTCGGGCATCTTCTACTATTGGAACGGGGAACGGCCGTTGGACGCGAACGCGCCGCAGCTGCACGGGACAGGCGAGATCCGGCTGGAATCCGCCGAGCGCGCGTCCGGATATTTCACGACACGTTCGGACACGAATCCGGAGGTGAATGCGCGAACGTCCGGCGTCTATCTGCGCGCCGATCCGCAGGACTTAACCATCCTGGACGGGAACGACAATCAGCGGCGCGTGGAGTTGATCGCAGAACGGCTAAGTCACTGGAAGTCGATCAAGAATGTCTGACGACAGTGCTGGCAGTCGCGGCGAAGGCGCCGGCGCTTGACGAACGGACCGTTCGGCCCAACAGATTGTCGGGAACGTCTCGATCCCGGAACATTTGGCGGATGCAGGCTGGGGCACTGACCGACTATACCGTAAGGCTGTTCGAGCGCGGCTATATCTGCCTGCCGCTTCGTGCCGGCGGCAAGCATCTCGACCTCGCGGCCATGGAGTATGATCCGTTGCACCTGCGGACGCTGCGCAAGGACCTGAAGGAACTGGCGTTCACCTCCATCACCTTCCAACTGGCGCAGAAGCCGCCGGGCCGCAGCGACGTCGCGCGCTGGTTTGGCGACTTTGCCGGCAATGTCGGCATATTGGGCGGATTTGGGAACCTGATGATCCTCGATTTCGATGACGACGCCGGCTACCGTGCCTGGCGGTCCGGTCACAAGGCGATTGCGAACGGCACGCCAATAGCAAAATCGCCGAGCGGATTTCATGTCTATCTAAGAACGCGGGAACCGGTGATCTCTTCCAGCCTCCATTTCGGCTGGCGCCGGGTGGGTCACGCGAAGGCGCTGGGCGGTTATGTCGTGGGCTGCCCGTCGGTGCTGAAGGACGGCTCCTCCTACAAATGGATCGAAGGCCAGTCGCCATTCGACATCGAACCTCAGTTGGTGGGCAATCTTGACAGTCTTTCGCTGCGCCCGGTGTCGATGCTCAAGCATTGCTATGACCGGCTGCTCAAGCGCGGCTTCTTCGAACAGCAATGAGCGGCTCACCTGTGGCGGCTGACATCACCGTGGTTATCCCGGCAAGAAACGCGGCTGCAACCATCGTGGCGGCACTCGGCAGTCTGGACTCCGACAGAGCGGTCATTCGCGAGATTCTCGTGATCGACGACGGGTCGAACGACCAGACGGCTGCCATGGCGAGGCAAAGCGCGCACCGTCACGGCTTGCCACTGGAGGTGGTGAGCGTTCGACTGGGCAGAGCGGGCGCCGCGCGCAATGTCGGACTCGAGCGGGCAAGCGGCACTTCCATATTCTTTCTCGATGCCGACGACGAGGTGATGCCCGGCAGCCTGTCGCGGCTGAGCGCGGCGCTGGCAGGCCGGCCTTGCGCCGGCCTTGCCGTCGGGGCCAGCATACGGCGGACAAAAAGCCGGCCGGACAAGCTCAAGGCACCGCAAGGCTACGGCGCGGACCGGCGAGAGAATGTGCGGCGCTACCTTCGCAACGAAGTGTGGCCAATCGCGATGGGAAGCGCGCTGGTCGCCGACTGGGCGACCGCAAACCTCCGCTTTCCGGAAACGATCGGCCTCGATGAGGACACCTGCTACTGGACCGCCGTGCTGGCCCGTGCCAACGTGGTTACCGTCGAGACCCCGGTGCTGCTCTACCACCATGACGAGGAACGTATGGCGCGCCGCTTCATCACGGCACCGCGCAGGACCTTCCTTGCCATAGCGCTGGAACTGAACGGGCTGGCTGCCGCCGGCGTCGAACGGGAGGCGGTGCAGTGGCGCAAGGCCTGGATAGCTCAGCGGATCGCCCGACAGCTGATCAGGCACCGCAAGTTCGCCGATGCTGGCGGCATGATGCGCGCGGTCCGAGCGCATAAGGAGCTGGGCCGCAGTTGGAAGGCGATGCGATATCTGGCCAGGATCCGAATCGGGCGACTGACCGAGACTGAGGCTAGGATGTCGCCAATGCCCAATTCAGCGACGTCGCGCCGCACGCTGATCATATGCCACGACCCGCCGTTTCCGCCGAGGTCCGGCGCCGATCTCAGGAATTTCGGCAACGCGACGGCGGCAGCCGCGTTCGGCCCGGTCTGCCTGGCCTCGCTCCTGCCGCGAAGCAGCGACGTCCAACCTGCCGGGCCAGACATTCGCGTGACCGAGCTCATCAACAAGTCCGAACCGCGAGCGCCTTCGCTCGCCCGCTGGAGGGCCAAGGGCGAGAGCCGGATACCGCTC
This sequence comes from Mesorhizobium sp. M1A.F.Ca.IN.022.07.1.1, assembly GCF_003997575.1. Lineage (NCBI taxonomy): Bacteria > Pseudomonadati > Pseudomonadota > Alphaproteobacteria > Hyphomicrobiales > Phyllobacteriaceae > Mesorhizobium > Mesorhizobium sp. M1A.F.Ca.IN.022.07.1.1. The sequence goes on along the minus strand of NZ_RZST01000127.1, from coordinate 5,913 downwards.
CCGGCGCTGGCGCGGCTCAAGGCGCTCGTGGCGGATTTTCGCCCGGATACTATTGTCGTCGAAGGCGTTGGTCTGTTCAGATTTCTCGCTCCGTTGCGGCCGATGGTCCGGCAACTCGTTCTGGACATGCACAATGTCGAATCGGATCTCGCCGGTCAGTTGCCGCGCAAGAAGCGTTGGCGGCCGTTTTCCTCAGACCTCAGGGCGCTCGAGAGAAAGGCGGCAGCCATCGTCGACCGTATCTGGGTGTGCTCGCAACGGGATCGTCAGCGGCTGGAGGCGTTTGTCCGGCCGCAAGTCCCCGTCCACATCGTGCCAAACGGCATCCCGCGAGCGGACGAGCTGCCGCGGCTACTGCCGCTGCAACGAGCCGTCTCGGATGCGTTTCCGCTCATCCTTTATGTTGGCCATCTGAGCTATCAGCCGAACGTCGACGCCGCCGAGCGGCTGGGGCACACCATTTTGCCCCGCATTCGCCAGACGCTGCCGACCGCGAAGCTCGTTCTTGCCGGCCGTTCGCCTGAGTCGCGCGTTCGCGCCCTGGCAGGACTGGATGGGGTCAGTCTGGTCGAGGATCCGGACGACATCAGACCTCTATTGTCCGTTGCCCATCTCAGCATCGTCCCGCTCGCCATGGGCGGCGGCACGCGGATCAAGATCCTCGAAGCAATGGCCTGGGGGGTCCCGGTCATTGCAACGCCGCTGGCAGCCGAGGGTCTCGACCTGATCGAGGGCGACGAGGTGCATCTGTCGGACACCGACGAGGGATTGGCCGACATGGCGGTCAGACTTTGTTCCGACCATGCGCGCATGGCCAGCCTTCGCGCCCGGGCCCACGACGCCGCATGGTCGCGGTTCGGGCCGCAAGCGATCCGCGAGGCCGTCGGTCAGGGCCTGGGCCTGGATGGCACCCGCGTCGACGCCGACTGTGACCAAGTTCAAGCCGTGAGCCGCGGATGATCCCGAAAATCCTGCACCAGACGTGGAAGACCGACATCGTCCCACCCCGTTTCCAAGGCTATGTCGACAGCTGGAAGCGGCATCATCCGGACTGGACGATGATGTTCTGGAACGATCGGACTTTGCTCGAGTTCGTGGCCGCACACTATCCCAGCTTCCTGCCGACCTTTTGCAGCTACGAGTATGGTATCCTGCGCGCCGACGCGGGCCGCTATCTGCTTCTCCACCATTTCGGCGGCGTCTATGCCGATATCGATTGCGAATGCGTGGCGCCGTTCGATCCGCTCCTGGGCGAGGATCGGATCGTGTTCTGCACGGAGCCGGACGCCCACGCACGCGTGCAGGCGGACTTTCGCGGATTGCCTTACCTTCTGTTCAACGGGACCATGGCCAGCCCGCCGGGGCACCCGTTCTGGCTTCATTTGCTGTCGTTCCTGCCCGGGCTCGTCCGCGCAAAACAGGCGATCGACGCCACCGGGCCGTGCGTGCTTACCTCCGCGCAACTCGGCTATCCTGACCAGACGGCGTTTGCGATCCATCCGGCCGAGTTGTACTCGCCTCTCGATTCGTCGGGAAAGCGGGCGGGCAGCGGCGGCATGACGTTGTCGATCCACCACTGGGCGGGCACATGGTGGACGCCGGAGAGGCCCACCCGGTTGCGGCATAGGCTGCGCAAGTTGATCTACCAGGCCCGACACCGCCTGACGCGCGGGACTGTTTCCGACGAGCAAGCCGCCCGGCAAAGCGTCAGCCAAGCGGCCATCGCGGCGCCGCCGCCATTGGGATCCAACCTCGCCGTGCTGGTGCCGCTGCGCGATGCGGCCCAACACATAGAGCCATTCCTCGCCGCGTTGCGGCAGCTCGACTTCCCAAGAGACAAGATGAAGCTCGTCTTTTGCGAAGGCGACAGTTCAGATGGCAGCTGGGAGCGGTTGCAAGGCGCCACTGCAGCCCTGGGCAAGGACTATCGCGATGTCGTGCTGCTGCGGAAAAAACTCGGCACCGAGCTTGACCGCGACAAGCGAGCGAACCGGCAGCTGCAACGCTTCAGGCGCAGCGGCATCGCCAAGGTGCGTAACCATCTGATCGATCATGGGCTGAGAGACGAGGACGACTGGGCGCTGTGGATCGACATCGATGTCTGGCGTTTTCCAGCGGACGTCGTGACCCGGCTGATTGCAAGGGGGCACCGCATCGTCGCGCCGCACTGCGTGAAAGTCCCAGGCGGCGACAGCTTCGACCTCAACAGTTTCGTCACTGTGCGGCACAACAGAGATCATAACTACTTCCGCCATGTTCACGACGGTCTCTATCAGCCTCCGCGGCACACACATGCAAGGCTGCATATGAGCGATGTCCGCCACCTCGACAGCATCGGCCTGGACGGTGTCGGCGGCACCATGCTCTTGGTCGATGCCGCCTTGCATCGCGGCGGCCTTCGCTTTCCGGAGATCCCCTATCGCGACCTGATCGAGACCGAGGGTTTCGGTGCCCTGGCGAACGATCTCGGCATCAGGCCGATCGGACTGCCGCGGCTGGAGATACAGCACGTCCCCTGGTGAGGCCCCGCCTTTCCCAGTTTCCCTCCAGAAACAGCCGGCCGCGAAGGGCAGCCTTCCAGCATCGCAACCGAATTCGCCGGACGCTCGACCGCTGAACGGCCGACGGCCGGCCAGTCACCGCGCCCATGCCGCGCTGGGGGCATCGACCTGCGAACTGCGCAAGAGGGCAGCGCCGCGCGACCATCAATCGTGCAACTCTCTCGCGATTGGCGGGCCAACGCTGAAGCCCGAGAACATCACCTCGAAGCCTTCGCGCTGCGGCGAGCAGCACATCATGCCGACGTCGACGCTCCGCGAGACCGGGAAATGGGCCAGCCGCACCGGTTTCCAGCGGCCGTCCGCGGCATCGAGGTACTGAACGCGAATGGCTTCGGCGTGGCGGGTCAGACGAATCCTCACGCCGTCGGGGTCTGTCGGAATGCTGACCAGCGACCAGTCGGAGGTGTCGTTGGTGACGACAACGGAAAAATAGGCGAGGCCGTCCGTGTATTCGATGCCGGCCTTGATCCAGTGCGTTTCGCTGAGCCGCAGCATCAGCCCGCCCTGATCGTAGAGCGCCTTGTATTCGCCCTTGACGGTGACCCCGGCGCTGAAGTCGCCCGCGACGGGACGATAGAGGAAATGGCCATTGTCGCGGCGGAAGCCGTAGAAGGTCTCGCGCCAAAAATCGGTCTCCTTGCCGGTGCGGACATGCAGCGTCCCGTCGCCGAACACATGGTGCGGCGGCGGGTTGAGCCAGGCCATTCCGGCAAAGTCAGAGGTCATGACGCCTGCCCGTCAGCCGGCGAACGTGTAGGCCGTCTTGACGGTGGTGTAGAACTCCATGGCGTAGCGGCCCTGCTCGCGCGGGCCGTAGCTCGAGCCCTTGCGGCCGCCGAACGGCACATGGAAGTCGACGCCCGCCGTCGGCAGGTTGACCATCACCATGCCGGCTTCGGAATTGCGCTTGAAATGCGTCGCGTGCTTCAGGCTGGTCGTGCAGATGCCGGAGGTCAGGCCGAACGGCGTGTCGTTGGCCACAGTCAGCGCCTCGTCATAATCCTTGACGCGGATGACATTGGCGACCGGGCCGAAGATTTCTTCGCGCGAGATGCGCATGGCGTTGGTGGCGCCGGTAAACAGCGCCGGCCTGAGATAGAAGCCGGGAGTTTCGCGCTCCAGCCGCTCGCCGCCGAAGGCGAGTTCAGCGCCTTCCTGGCGGCCGATGGCGATATAGTCCTCATCCTGTTTGAGCTGGGTCTGGTCGACGACCGGGCCGATCTGGGTCTTGGCGTCCAGCGCGTCGCCGATGACCAGCTTGTCCAGGCGTTCCTTCATGGCGTCGACGAAGCGGTCGTGGATCCCTTCGGTGACGATGAGGCGCGAGGACGCGGTGCAACGCTGGCCGGTCGAGAAATAGGCGCCGTTGACGGCACAATCGACGGCCACCGCAAGGTCCGCATCGTCGAGCACGACCAGCGGGTTCTTGCCGCCCATCTCGAGCTGGAACTTGCGCATATGCTCGACACTCGCCGCGGCGACACGCTTGCCTGTGCCGACAGAGCCGGTGAAGGAGATGGCGTTGACGTCCGGGCTGTCGAGCATGGCCTGGCCGACGACAGAGCCCTTGCCCATGACGAGGTTGAGAACGCCCTTCGGCAGCCCGGCACGATGCAGGATGTCGACGATGGTCCAGGCACTTTCGGGGACCAGTTCCGCCGGCTTGAAGACGATGGTGTTGCCGTAGGCCAGCGCAGGCGCAATCTTCCAGGCGGGAATGGCGATCGGGAAGTTCCACGGCGTGATGATGCCGACGACGCCCACGCCTTCGCGGGTCATCTCGACGCCAACGCCGGGCCTGACGCTCGGCACAAGCTCACCAGACAGTCGCAGCGTCTCGCCGGCGAAGAAGTCGAAGATCTGCGCGGCGCGGATCGTTTCGCCGACGCCTTCGGCCAGGGTTTTGCCTTCTTCACGGGCGAGAGACCGGCCGATCTCGTCCTTGCGCGCCATGATCTCGTCGGAAGTCTTCTTCAGCACGGCATGGCGCGCCAGCGGGCCGGAGCGCGACCAGGCCGGGAAGGCCGCCTTGGCGGCCGCGATGGCCTGCTTGGCCTCCTCCGGCCCGGCCGAGGCGTATTCGCCGACCACATCGTTGGTGTTCGACGGGTTGATGTTGCGCGAGCCGGCCTCGCCCAGCCACTCGCCGTCGATCAGGTTCTTGCGGAGCACGGTCATCTTCATTCCTTCGAGATTGGCTTGCTTCTTCGAGATTGGCTGGCGTGGCAAAGCGCCGGTCATTTGTCAGACAAATGATATAGCCATGGTCTGCGGAAACGTCTACCCGAGAAGCTTTCGATAAAGGTAGGCGCGCGGCGGTGGAAGTCCACCGGCTTCGTCCGCGCCCCATGTCACGACAAAGGCCTGACGGCCTCCTTCAGACGGAGAACGACCAGAACAGGCAGGCGAGCGTGACCGCGGCGAAGATGACGAAGAACAGGCTTCTGAGCAGGATGTTGCGGCGAAGCTCATTCATGGCGAGATGCGCGCCGACGATCGCCGGGACGAACAGGAATCGCCAGTTGAGAAGGGTCCAAGGCACCTCACGCTGGCCGAGCGCCCATCGGGCGAGAAGCGAACCGACAATGGCGGCGAACAGCACGATCGTTGCCCAGAAGATCGCGTCGGCGGCATGCGTAAGCACAACCCCGGCGGCGCGGATGGGCAGGATCATCATCAACAGCGCGCTGAAGAAATAAATGGCGGCGATGGCCAGGAACGAACCCGCGTCGGCAATGCCGTCGAGGCGCTTAACGCCGAAGGCGCCTTGAGGGTAGCCGTGCTTGGCGACCGCCAGCGACAGCGCCATCAGCAAGGCGCTCAGAACCGTGACCAATGCGAATGCGCCGAGAGCCTTGCTCATGCCGTTCCCTGTCGAGACGAATCACGGGAGTCTAGCAGAGCGCGGCTGCCGAAAACCGCAATTCACCTCGCGGCAGTATCGAAGCGTCAGGGCTCTTGCGAGGCCGAGTGGAGTTCGGCCTTGCGCCGGGCGGTCTCCAGGCCGACGTCGATGAAGCGGCGCGCATGGCGGGCCAATTCCATGTTGTCGGTCCACAATTGCGCCAGATCGCCGTCTTCCTCAAGAGGTTCTCGCCGACGATCTCGGAGGAGAAGGATTCGCGTCGAGCACGACAGCGCAGGCGGGGCCGGTGCAGGCGTGGCGACGACGCTGGTCTTGTCCGGGATATTGGCCGATCTAGGCGACCTGACCGGCCCGATTACACATTGGACGCCTTCCGCCGGCGCTGACCTAACCGATGCGAGCGCCGCTTGCCGGATCGAACAGATGCAGCGCCGCTGGGTCGGCGGCGAGGCGGACCTCGTCGCCCGGTTTGACATTGCTGCGGCC
>NZ_RZST01000126.1:0-15087 GCF_003997575.1 Mesorhizobium sp. M1A.F.Ca.IN.022.07.1.1 | reverse complement strand
GTCCAGCGAAGCGGGCATCGCCGCGCTGGTTGCCGAGGTGAAGGTCCGAACGGACCGGCTGCACATCCTGGTCAACAATGCCGGCATTTCCTGGGGCGCGCCGCTCGCAGAGTTTCCCTACCACGCCTGGACGAAGGTGTTGGGCGTCAACGTCACCGCCGTCTTCCACCTGACGCGCGAGCTCTTGCCGCTGCTCGATGCTGCAGCAAGCGACGATGACCCGGCCCGCGTGATCAATCTGGGCTCGGTGATGGGCACGCAGCCGCTGGCCGACGACGCCTATTCCTACACCGCCTCCAAGGCTGCCGTGCATCACCTGACGCGCACGCTGGCGATCGAATTCGCCGCCCGCCGCATCACCGTCAACGCCTTTGCGCCCGGTCCCTTCCAGAGTCGGATGACGGCCTTTGCCACCGCCACGGAGGAGCAGGCGAAACGTGTCGGCAGCCATGTTCCGCTCGGCCGCATCGGCGTGGCGGATGACATTGCCGGCGCAACGCTCTATTTGTGCAGCCGTGCCGGAAGCTATGTCACCGGCGCCATCCTGCCGATCGACGGCGGCCAGTCGGTGCAGCACGGGATGACATTGTTCAAGGAGTAGGACGCCCGGTTCAAGCAATCGCGATCGGGCGGGGTGCGGAGGACATCAGCGTGGAACCGATCAGTCTCGATACGCTTCTGGCCAGCGTCGGCAAGGAAGTCGGCGTGTCGCCCTGGCGCACGGTGACGCAGCGCATGATCGATCAGTTCGCCGACGCCACCGACGATCACCAGTTCATCCATTGCGATCCGGAACGGGCCGCGCGCGAGACGCCGTTCGGCGGCACCATCGCGCACGGCTTCCTGTCGCTGTCGCTGCTGTCGGCCATGACCTTCGAGACCATGCCGCCGATCGAAAACACCAAGATGGGCGTCAATCACGGCTTCGACACGCTGCGCTTCCTGGCGCCGGTGAAGACCGGCTCGCGCATCCGCACCCATTTCGTGCTGGCCGACGTCAAGGTGCGGCCTTCCGGATGGGTGCAGACGGCGCACGACGTCACCATCGAGATCGAAGGATCGAAGAAGCCGGCGCTCACCGCGCGCTGGCTGACCCTGACGCTGATCGAGCGCCAGCCCGAGACCGCATGAGCGGCGACGCCAACGCGCTCGACCAAGCAGCGCTTGCGCCTTATCTCGAAGCGCATGTCCCTGGTTTTTCCAAGCTTTGCGCGGCCGAAAAATTCAAGTCCGGACAGTCGAACCCGACCTATCTGCTGACCGCCGCCAGCGGCCGCTACGTGCTGCGCGCCAAGCCGCCGGGGCAGTTGCTGAAATCGGCACATCAGGTCGACCGCGAATTCCGGGTCATGCAGGCGCTGAGCACGACCTCCGTGCCGGTGCCGCGCATGCTCCATCTTTCAGGCGAGATGACGCCGATCGGCCGCATGTTCTACGTCATGGAGTTCCTCGACGGGCGCATCTTCTGGGATCCGTCGCTGCCGGATACATCCGGCAATGACGAGCGTGCCGCGATCTACGACGCCATGAATGCGACCCTCGCCGCCCTGCACCAAGTCGATGTCGAGGCTGTGGGCTTAGGCGATTTCGGCAAGCCCGGCAGCTATTTCCAGCGCCAGTTCGCGCGCTGGACAAGTCAGTACCGCGCCTCCGAGACCGAAAGCATAGCCGCTATGGATCGGCTGATGACCTGGCTGGAGACGCATATGCCGGCCGATGACGGCCGGGTCTCGCTGGTGCATGGCGACTACCGATTGGACAATATGATTTTCGCCAAGGACGAGCCGAAGGTCATCGCCGTGCTCGACTGGGAACTGTCGACGCTTGGCCATCCTTTTGCCGACCTCGCCTATCAATGCATGCAATGGCGGCTGCCGCATGCGTCGGGCTTTCGCGGCCTAGACGGCATCGACCGCGCCTCGATCGGCCTGCCGTCCGAGGAGGCCTATGTCGCCGCCTATTGCCGCCGGCGCGGCATCGACGGCATCGGCAACTGGACCTTCTTCCTCGCCTTCTCCTTCTTCCGCCTGGCGGCGATCTGCCAGGGTGTCTACCGCCGCGCGCTGGACGGCAATGCCTCCAACCCGGAAAAGGCCAGGACCTATGGCGAGGCGGTGAAGCTGCTCGCCGCGCTGGCGGTGGAACTGATTGACAAGAAAAGTTGAGGGAGCCAAGCCGGGGCCGTTTCGATGGAGCGACGGTGTTTTAGCCGGTGCGACAGGCGGCCTCGGCAGCGGCGCGGCTAAAGCCTTCGCCACTGAGGGCGAGCGGCCATGCGCTGGCGCTGGACGGCGGCATTAGCGCGATCTAGTTCGGAAAAAGTGGGTAGCGGCTTTCCTGTTCGGAATTAAGTAGGAACAAAGCGTTAGGGCGTATCTTGGGGAACCAGGCCGCTCCCTTGTCCGTTTCCGTACAGCGTATATAATTTTGTCAGGCAACCAACCATAAAGGCAGGCGGAAATTGCCGCTGAGCGTTCAGAAACGCCGCGAGAAACAGAAAGCCGAGCTTCGTTCCGAACTGGTCGACGCAGCTCACAAGCTTGTGCAGGAAGAGGGCTACGAAGGGCTTACCATTCGCAAGCTTGCCAAGCGGGTCGGCTACGCGCCGATGTCGGTCTATTCCTATTTTGCCGATAAGCAGGACATCCTGTTCGCGCTCGCCGAGGACGCGTTCGAAACGCTTGCCCGCCGCATCGAGGAGCACCCGGCAGACGATCCCGTTGAGGCGCTGCGGGCTGTGATGACCGAGTATGCCGCCTTCGGGCTCGGCAATCCCAATGAATACCGCACCGTCTTCATGACAGAGAAGACCCGGCTGCCGGAAGGCCGGAGCTACGAGGACATGGAACGGGGCAATCCGGCGATGAAGGTGCTGACCAGCAGGGTCGAGGCCTGCGTCGCAGCCGGCAAGCTCAAAGGCGACCCTCGCGCCATAGCCACCATGCTGTGGACCGTTGGCCACGGCACGATCTCGCTGCTGATCACCTTTCCCTTCTATCCGTTCGGCGACCCCCAGGCCTATGTGAAGCGGATGTGCGACTTCATGCTGGCCTCGTTGTCGGCGCAAGACATACCCCCGCTCACCGAAACACCGGTCAACTGCTGACCGGCTTCGCCGGCTTGACACAACGCCGGTCGCTTGATTTGCGACGCCGGTTACTCGGTTTAAGCTAATTTGTCGTACGCGTACAAATTCCCTCTTGAATTCAGCCTCCATTAACCGTATATGTACGTTGTGTCGTACATGTACGATTGGAGACGGAAAGATGAAAAAGACAATCCTCGCGCTCGCTGCCTTGCTGGCTTTCTCGGGCGCCGCTTTCGCTGGCGGGAGCCAGCCGGCCAAGCACGCCCCTGCGGCCTGCACCCAGACTCACACCAATCAGGCGCTCGACTGCGCCGCGACCGGCTCGGTGGAAAAGCCCGATGCCGCCAACACTCAGACGACCAACGGCCCGCGGCTCGGTATCGACGTGAACCCTTGGTTCGTGCCGGGCCTCTAATCAGCGCCAAATCGCAAACGAAACCGGCGGCGCTTGGCCGCCCGTTTTCGTTTCGCCTGAAGCCCGATTTGACTGCGGCGGCGCTCTACTTCTTGTGCGACTTCATTCCAGGCAAGGTCTTGGCCCTGCCAGGCTTTGCCGGCCCGCCGGGGATGGTGGTGCTGGTAATCGACACCGGATCGCTGGCCGGGAAGGTGTCCTCGAGGCCTTCCTCGAGCTCTTCTTCCTCGATCTCGCGATCCCGCTCCAGCGAACGGACCGCCTCTGACTTCTTGGGCGACTTCGGCGCAGACTTGGACGGCATCGGCAGTCTCCTCGCAAGCCGCAGAAACGGCCCGGACCGGTGAAGGCTCCCCGAGGCCGGCCCTTCGGACCGGTTGGCGCAGGATCAGTTCGCCGCGTCGCTCGCCGCTTCCGACAGCAAAGTAAATACATAGTCCGAGAAGGAACGCCAGCATTCCACCCGGAACGTGTCTTCAGCGGTACGCAGCAGCACGATCTCGGACTTGCCGAGAATGGTGCGCGATGCTGCCCCGACCGGGAAGGCCTCGAGCGACAGGTCCTGTGGGCAACCGGAACTGACCGTCACCGCGGCCGCCGGCCCGGCAACCGAGATCGCCACATTGCGATGCGAGATGCCGACCGCGGAGTGCAGCGCCGAAACCTTGGCGCAGTCGGCCAGCGGATCGTTGCCGGCATCGTCGATGACCAGCCATTCGTCCGGCCCGAGCCATAAGGCGGTGCGCCCGCCTTTCGCCGCCGAGGTCTTCGGCTTCGACGGCAGCGTCACGCCGAGCGCCTTGGAGAGCGCGGCGACGGAAGCTTCGGGCGCGCGCAGCGAGATGCGTTCGGCCGGCGGTAGGATCTCGACCTTGACGCCCGGCGCCGACACCGCGCGCCCGGCAAGTGCCGGACGCCGTTCGGCGGCAGCTGAAGCGTCGGCGGCTTTTGTCTTGGCGGTAGCCTTAGCCATTGAGGCGCTCCCCCTTTTCGTCGACGAACACCATGCCGGTGACCTCCACCTCGATCGTGCCGTTCGGCATCGGCACATAGAGCGTCTGGCCCATGCGATCACGGCCGCCGGCGACCAGCGCCAGCGCGATCGAGCGCCCGCAGTTCTCCGACCAGTAGCTGGAGGTGACGTGGCCGATCATCTTCATCGGGATCGCCTGTTTCGGATCCTCGACGATCTGCGCGCCTTCTTCCAACACGACCTTCGGATCCTTGGCCTTCAGGCCGACCAGTTGCTTGCGGCCCTTGGCGACGAGATCCGCGCGCATCATGCCGCGGATGCCGACGAAGTCGGTCTTCTTCTTGCCGACCGCCCAGTCGAGACCGGCATCGTTCGGCGTCACCGTGCCGTCCGTATCCTGGCCGACGATGATGTAGCCCTTTTCGGCGCGCAGCACGTGCATCGTTTCGGTGCCGTAAGCGGTCGCGCCATGCTTCTGGCCTTCGGCCCACAGCGCTTCCCACACCGCTTCGCCATAGTCGGCCGGCACGTTGACCTCGAAGCCGCGCTCGCCGGTGAAAGACATGCGGAACAGCCGCGTCGGCACGCCGCAGATCTTACCTTCTCGCACCGACATATGCGGCAGTGCCTCGTCCGACATGTCGATGCCTTCGACCAAAGGCTCGATGATCTTCCGCGCGCTCGGCCCCTGCACGGCGATCACCGCCCATTGCTCGGTGATCGAGGTCAGCCAGACATTGAGATGCGGGAACTCGGTCTGTAGATAATCCTCCATGTGATGCATGACACGCGGCGCGCCGCCGGTGGTCGTCGTCACATGGAAGCGGTCCGGCGCCAGCCTGCCGACGACGCCGTCATCATAGATGAAGCCGTCCTCGCGCAGCATGATGCCGTAGCGGCAGCGGCCGGGCTCCAGCTTCTCCCACGGGTTGGTGTAGAGCAGCTCCATGAACTTCGCCGCATCCGGCCCGACCACCTCGATCTTGCCGAGCGTGGAGGCGTCGAACAGGCCGGCCGCTTTGCGCACCGTCACGCATTCGCGGTTGACAGCGGCGTGCATGTCCTCGCCGGCTTTTGGGAAATACCAGGCGCGCTTCCACTGGCCGACATCCTCGAACACGGCACCTTGGGCGGCCGCCCAGCCATGCGTCGCCGTGCGGCGCGTCGGGTCGAACAGCGCGCCACGCGCATGGCCGACGATCGAGCCGAAGGTGACCGGGGTATAGGGCGCGCGGAACGTGGTGAGACCGACCTGCGGGATCGGCTTGCTGAGCGTCTCGGCGGCGATCGCCAGGCCGTGCATGTTCGACGTCTTACCCTGGTCGGTCGCCATGCCGTTGGTGGTGAAGCGCTTGACGTGCTCGATCGAGTGCATGCCCTCATGCACCGCCTGGCGAATGTCCTTGGCGGTGACATCGTTCTGAAAATCGACGAAGGCCTTGACCGTGGTGCCCGGCCCGGCGCCGGGCGCAGCGCCAAGCATGCCGCGTGACCAGCTTTCACTGGCATCGACCTTTGGCTTGGCGCCCTTGCCCATCTTGCCGCTGGAATCCTTGCCGCCGGCGTCCCTTGCCGCCTGGGCGCCTGCCGCATAGGCCTCGTCGACCGTTGCCTCCAAACCGTCCGTGCCGTTGCAGGCGCCGACCGAGACGCAGTCCTGCGCATAGGTCCCCGGCACGAAGCGTCGCGCCTCCTCGTTGAAGGCGACTTTGCCGCGCGACTGCGAGAACAGATGCACCGACGGCGTCCAGCCGGCGGACATCAGGATGGCGTCGACCGCGATCCTGCGCTCGCCGCCGCCGTTCTTCGGCTGCACCGTCATCGACGATACGCGCAGCTTGCCGCCGGCGCTAACCACAGCGCGACCGAAATTGATCTCGATGCCGAGGCTCCTCGCTTCGTCGATCACCGCCCCCGACGGGTTGTCGCGCAGGTCGACGATGGCAGCGACATTGACGCCGGCCTTCCTCAGGTCGATCGCGGCCGCGTAGGCCGAGTCGTTTGCCGTATAGACGCCGACATTCCTACCGACCGCCACGCCATAGTGGTTGAGGTAGGTGCGCGCCGCCGATGCCAGCATGACGCCCGGCCGGTCGTTGTTGGCGAACACCATGTGCCGCTCGATGGCGCCGGTCGCGAGCACGACCCGCTTGGCGCGAACCTGCCACAGGCGCTCGCGCGCCAGCTCCCGGCCGGGGCTCTTGAGATGGTCGCTGACCCGCTCGACCAGGCCGACGAAGTTCTGCGCGTAGTACCCGAAAGCTGTCGTGCGCGACAGCACTCGGACATTGTCCATCGCCTTGAGTTTGGCGATCGCGGCTTGTGCCCAGGCAAAGCCGTCCTCGCCATCGATCCTGGCGCCGCTCTCGAAGCGCAGGCTGCCGCCGAATTCGGCCTGCTCGTCGGCGAGGATCACCCGCACGCCGGTTTCGGCTGCGGCAAGCGCCGCAGTGATGCCGGCCGCACCGCCGCCCAGCACCAGCACGTCGCAATGCGCGTAGCGCGCCGCATAATGGTCGGGATCCGGCCGGTCGGGGGAAACGCCAAGGCCGGCCGTCGCGCGGATCTTCGGCTCATAGAAGTTCAACCAGGCCGACTTCGGCCACATGAAGGTCTTGTAGTAGAAGCCGGCCGAGAACATCGGCGAGGCAATGTCGTTGACCGCGCCGACATCGAAGGCGAGCGAGGGCCAGCGGTTCTGCGAATGGGCGGTCAGCCCGTCATAGAGCTCCTGCACGGTCGCCCGCACATTCGGCGTCTTGCGCGCGTCGTCGCGCACGATCTGCACCAGCGCGTTGGGTTCTTCCGCGCCGGCCGAGAGGAAGCCGCGCGGCCGGTGGTACTTGAAGGAGCGGCCGACGAGATGCACGCCGTTGGCGAGCAGCGCCGAGGCCAGCGTGTCGCCCTCGATCCCGATATACTGCTTGCCGTCGAAGCTGAACGAGGCGGTCTTCGCCTGGCTGAGACGCCCGGCGCCGGAAATGCGGAAGGCGGCGTTCATTTCGAGGCTCCAGGCAGCTTCGCAGGCTTCGGCTCGCCGGCCTTGTAGGTCATGACGAACTTGTCGGTCACGGTGTCGCGCACGGCGTTGAAAAAGCGCGCGCAGCCATGGATGTGCCGCCAGCGCTCATAGATCACGCCCTTGGGGTTCGAGCGGATGAAGAAGAATTTCTCGAAATCGTCGTCGCTCTCGGCGGCAATGTTGGTCGGGCGCGCAATATGCGCCTCGCCAGCATTGCGGAACTCGAGTTCCGGGCGCTCTTCCTCGCAATAGGGACAGCGGATGAGAAGCATCTAGGTTGATCCTACAATTCGCCATGGCTGACGCGGGCGCCGGCCGGTTGATCGCAAAGCTTCTGGCAGGCCATCTCGGCCATCATCAATGCGCCACCGCCGCCGCCGCCGCTTCGTCGATGAGACGGCCGGTGCGGAAGCGCTCGAGCGTGAAGGGCGCGTTGATCGGGTGCGGGTCGTCCCTGGCGATGGTGTGGGCAAAGACGTTGCCCGAACCTGGCGTCGCCTTGAAGCCGCCGGTGCCCCAGCCGCAATTGACATAGAGGCCCTTGACCGGCGTCTTAGCCAGGATCGGCGAGCGGTCGGGGGTCACGTCGACGATGCCGCCCCAGGAGCGCAGCATCTTCATGCGGGTGAAGATCGGGAACATCTCGCAGATGGCGTCGAGCGTGTGCTGCAGGATGTGCAGGCCGCCGGTTTGCGAATAGGAGATATACTGGTCGGTGCCGGCGCCGATGACCAGCTCGCCCTTGTCCGACTGCGAGATATAGGCGTGCACCGTGTTCGACATGATGACGCATGGCACCACCGGCTTGACCGGCTCCGAGACCAGCGCCTGCAACGGATAACTCTCCAACGGCATGCGCACGCCGGCCATATCCATGATGACCGACGAATGGCCGGCAGCGACGACGCCGACCTTCTTGGCGCCGATGAAGCCGCGCGTCGTCTCGACGCCGGTGACCGCGCCGTTGGCCGCACGCTTGACGCCGGTGACCTCGCAGTTCTGGATGATGTGCACGCCGCGCGCCGAGGCGCCGCGCGCATAACCCCAGGCGACCGCATCGTGGCGGGCCGTGCCGCCGCGGCGCTGCAGCGCGGCACCCATGACCGGATAGCGCGCCTCCTTGGAAATGTTGAGCGGCGGACAGAACTCCTTCGCCTGTTCCGGCGTCAGCCACTCATTGTCGATGCCGTTGAGGCGGTTGGCATGGATGTGGCGCTTGAACACCTGAACGTCATGCACATTGTGCGCGAGCATCATGACGCCGCGCGCCGAATACATGACGTTGTAGTTGAGCTCCTGGCTCAGTCCGTCCCACAACTTCAGCGCATGGTCGTAGATGCTGGCGCTTTCGTCATAGAGATAGTTGGAGCGGATGATGGTGGTGTTGCGACCGGTGTTGCCGCCGCCGAGCCAGCCCTTTTCCAGCACCGCGACATTGGTGATGCCGTGCTCGGTCGCCAGATAATAGGCGGTGGCCAGGCCGTGGCCGCCGGCGCCGACGATGATGACGTCGTATTCCTTCTTCGGCTCGGGTGAGGTCCATTGCTCTTCCCAGCCCTTGTGGCCGCGCATCGCCTCGCGGGCAATGGCGAATACGGAGTATTTCTTCACGTTCAGCCTCGCGCCAAAAATCGCGGATCTCGGCCGGGCATTCCCCGGCGCGCGTGGTGTATCACTAGCGAAAGCGTGCAGTCACCCTTGCGCTGTTTGCGACGGCGCTTGCCGTTTTGCGCCGCGGCTGCGCGGCGCATGCCCGACAACTTGCATTCCGATCGGCAAGTCAGCTTTCGGGTGGCTGCCGAAATGCCGATTTGCGACCAATCATCCCACCACCGGCTGGACCGGCATAGAGAAAGGATGTGAAATGTTCGCACTCACCGAAAAGGTCGCCATCGTCACCGGCGCCAGTTCCGGCATCGGCCGCGCTACGGCCAGTCTGTTCGCCGAGCAGGGCGCCAGTCTCGTCGTCGCGGCGCGCCGCCGGGCCGAACTCGATGCACTCGTCGGCGAAATCGAGACGGCCGGTGGAACCGCAATTGCACTCGCCGGCGATGTCCGAGACGAAGCCTATGCCAGGGCTCTGGTCGAGCTTGCAGTCGAAAGGTTCGGCGGCCTCGACATTGCCTTCAACAATGCCGGCGCCGTCGGCTTGATGGCGCAGGTTCCGGAGATGGCGCCGGCGACTTGGCACGACACGATCGACACCAATTTGACCAGCGCCTTCCTCGCCGCCAGGCACCAGATCCCGGCGATGCTGGAGCGCGGCGGCGGCTCGCTGATCTTCACCTCGAGCTTCGTCGGCTATACCGCCGGCATGCCGGGCATGGCCGCCTATGCCGCCGCCAAGGCGGGGCTGATCGGGCTGACGCAGGTGCTGGCCGCCGAATACGGCCCGAAAGGGCTGCGCGTCAACGCGCTGCTGCCCGGCGGCACCGACACGCCCGCAGCGACGTTCAAGACGCCGGAGTCGCGGACATTCGTCGAAAACCTGCATGCCTTGAAGCGTGTGGCCCGGCCCGAGGAGATCGCCCGCTCAGCGCTCTACCTTGCCTCGGACGCCTCAAGCTTCACCACCGGCGCGGCGCTGTTTGCCGATGGTGGCGTCTCGATCAATCGGACGTGAATCATCTGACGGTCGGCAGCCATGCTCATCCGCTGAAATCGCGCGACGGGGGCCTTGCATTCCGGTCCGTTTTGACGATTTGGTTTCCCGTCGAAAACGGATCGGAACGATGCTGCTGATCAGAACCTATGTAGCCCAGAGCGCCATCGAAGGCGTCGGCGTTTTCGCCGCCGAGCCGGTCAGGAAAGGTGCCTCCATCTGGCGGCTCGATCCCGATTTCGACCGGCTGATCCCCATGGAGAAATACGAGAAGGCGCCGCCGCATCTCAAGGAATTGCTCGACCGCTACGCCTATCCGAGCCCGGACAAGCCGGGTTTCATGGTATATGAGGTCGACAATGGCCGCTTCATGAACCATTCCGAGCGGCCGAACACGGATTTCTCCCAATATGGTGGCGCCACAGCGACCCGGGATATCGCGGCCGGCGAGGAAATCACTTGCGACTATGGCGAATTCTTTGAGGATTTCGCCCGTCTGCATCTGGCGACCGCCTAAGGCTCAGACCGGCAAGGCACGGCGCTCGGGCTTCCGATCGCGGTTTCCTGCAATCAACGGTGGACAGCACGGCCTGATTCTGCTATCAGCCGGCACAATTCGCGGTGCAGGTCACTGCGGAGGCATGCGGCTATGGGCTGCTTGCCTGAGATTTCAAACCCGAAGACAGGATTGCACGTGCAGGTACTCGTCCGCGACAACAACGTTGATCAGGCGCTTCGCGCGCTGAAGAAGAAGATGCAGCGCGAAGGTATTTTCCGCGAAATGAAGATGCGCGGTCACTACGAAAAGCCGTCCGAGAAGCGTGCCCGCGAGAAGGCGGAAGCCGTCCGCCGCGCCCGCAAGCTGGCCCGCAAGCGCGCCCAGCGCGAAGGCCTGCTGCCGATGACCCCGCGCCCGGCTCCGGCTGGTGCTGCCGGCGCATCGCGTTCGCCGCGCTGATACCGTCAATTTTTCGTCCTTTTCGAAGGATACCGAGGGTGGCGCGATGCGGAATCGCCGCCACCTTTTTGTTTATGTGTTCGAGCCGGTTCGGAGAGGGAACGGACTTGACGGCGCGGCGCCAGTGAGGACTGAGATGAACGCAATTACCGTGGAGCGCAGAACCGCTTTTCGCGGCTTCGCCCTGACGGCGGCCCTGCTTTCGGGCCTGACCCTTGCAGCATGCCAGACGGCCCCGACGGGGGAGTTCAACAGTATCGACAAGGCGCAAGGCTCGACCGAGAACATCTCCTCGCTGTCGGCTGTCATCCAGCGCAATCCTCAGGATCCCGAGGGTTACAATGTGCGCGGCTCGGCCTATGGCCGCGGCGGCCAGTACCAGGCGGCGCTCAAGGATTTCGACACCGCCATCCAGCTCAATCCGAACTTCTATCAGGCCTATTCGAACCGGGCGCTCATCCAGCGTTTCCTGGGCAACCAGCAAGCAGCGCTTGCCGACTATAACCGCTCGATCCAGATCAACGCCAATTACGACGCCGCCTATATCGGCCGCGGCAATCTCTATCGCAAGGCCGGCCGCGTCAACGACGCCTTCAACGATTTCCAGAAGGCGATCCAACTCGACACGACCGACGCCCGCGCCTACCACAATCGCGGCCTGATCTATCAGAGCCAGGGCCAGCATAAGTTCGCCATCGAGGATTTCTCGACCGCCATCTCGCTGGCGCCGGACGCAGCCGAGCCCTACAACGGCCGCGGCCTGTCCTATCTGGCCATGAATGACGAGGACAACGCCTTCGCCGACTTCAACATGGCCATCAAGCTCGACGGCAAGAACGCCGAGGCCTGGGCCAACCAGGCGCTGATCTACGAGCGACGCGGCGACAAGGAAAGGGCGGCCAAGTCCTACCGCGAAGCTGTCCACCTCGACCCGAACTACCAACCCGCCAAGGACGGCCTGTCGCGCACCTCGGCCGGCGCCAGCTGATCGGAAGCTAAGGCCGCCCGGGGGTCCGGTCGCCCGCGATGGGTCTATTGCGGCGCTGACACGCCGATGTGGCCGTTAGTCGCCAACGGCGATGTGTTGGCTCGCCATGCTCGCGCCAAGTTTTGGGCGGAACGCTCCTCGCACCTCGACCGTTTAACCGGGGCCGTTTGTTGCGAAAGGACCTTTCCGATGATCAAGACACTTGCCTGTGCCGCCGCCGCGCTTGCCGCCACGGTCCTCGCTTCTCCGGTCAGCGCCGGCACGCTCCGGCTCGGCACGCTCGATTGCACCATCGACGGGGGCACCGGTTACGTCATCACCTCCAACAAGGGCGTGTCCTGCGTCTTCCGCCCCTATCATCACGGCCCGGCCGAGCTATACACGGGCATGATCTCCAAGCTCGGCGTCGATATCGGCCGGACGCATCAAGGTCAGCTTGTCTGGGCGGTTCTCGCCGCCACCCGCCACCATGACTCGGGCGATCTCGCCGGCAGCTATTACGGCGTCAACGCGGAGGCGAGCGTCGTGACCGGTGGCGGCGCCAATCTTTTGGTCGGCGGCCTCGACGGCGCCTTCATGCTCGAGCCGCTGAGCGTCCAGGCGCAGACCGGCGTCAACCTCGCTGTTGCCGTGGCTTCGCTGGACCTCGTCCACTCCTATAAGTGAAATTTCAAATCAGTTAGCACCGATACGGCCCGGGACTCTCGCTCCGGGCCGAATTTTTAGCGCGCTGCTCGCCGATATCCCCGAAAAGCCTCTTGAGCTCAACTGCGCTTGAGGTTCTACAAGCCCTGCCGAACTGGATCTGGCGCTTCGTTCGCAATGCGGATGAGGTTGCGGAAAACAAGCGGGAGATCGACGTGACGGCAGCAGGCGGCGGCAAGGTGGCCGGCAACAAGGTGGACTGGCGAGCGCTGTGGGCAAGCGGCGACCTGGCGCGTTTCTGCTTCGTCGGTCTCGGCATCCTGCTGCATGCCACCAATGAGACTATGGTGGCGACGGTGATGCCGGCCATGGTCGGCGAGCTGGCCGGCGTGCAGCTGGTTGGCTGGTCGCTGGCGATCTATGAGCTCGGCGCCATCGTCGCGGGTGCGGCCGCCGGGCGGCTGGTGAGCTATGTCGCGCTGCGCTCCAACATGATGGTCGCCGCCCTGCTCTACGCGGCAGGCGCGCTGATCTGCGCCGTGGCACCCTCCATGCCGTTCTTCCTCGCCGGGCGGCTGGTCGAGGGACTTGGCGGCGGCGCGCTGGTGTCGCTCGCCTTCGTTTCGGTCGAGCGTCTCTTTCCGCGCAACATCTGGCCGCAGCTCTTCGGCATCATGTCGGCGATCTGGGGCGTCGCCGCCTTCAGCGGACCGATGCTCGGCGCTGTTATGACCGAGTTCCTGTCATGGCGCTGGGCCTTTGGCGTCTTCACTTTCGGCGGCGCGGCGATGGCGCTGGCGAGCTTTATCGTGCTGGACACGCCGGAGGCGACGAGGCCGCAGGCGGGCAGCGGCACGGCGCCGCCCTTTCCCTATCCGGCGCTTGCCTGTCTCGCCATCGCCGTCGTGCTGATCGCTGCCGCCGGCATTGACATCGCCCTGCTGCGCTCGTCGCTGCTGCTGGCCGTCGGGCTGATCGGCCTGGCGCTTTTCTTCCGCATCGATGCCCTCAGGCCGCGCTCGCGCCTGTTTCCGGCACCTTTGTTCTCATGGCGCTCGCCGCTTGGCTCAGGCATGACCATGGTTGCGGCCTTCTCGGTAGCGACCTGCACGTTCACCATTTACGGGCCGCTGCTGCTCACCACGCTGCACGGCATTCCGATCCTGACCACCGGCTATATCATCGCCGCCGAATCCATCGCCTGGTCGATCCTGTCGATCCTCATCGCCAATGCGCCGCTGGAACGCGAAAGACTGATCATCGTCGTCGGCGCGCTGATGATCGCCTCCGGTCTTGCCAGTTTCGCCTACGCCATCCCCGCAGGTTCGATCCCGCTGATCCTGCTCTGCGCTCTGCTGCAGGGCGGCGGCTTCGGCGTCTGCTGGCCGTTCTTGACGCGTGTCATCGTCGCTTCGGCCCGTGACGGCGAGCAGACGATCGCTTCCGCCGCCGTGCCGACCATGCAGCGGATCGGCTACGCGGTGGGCGCGGCCCTTGCCGGCATTGTGGCCAACGCCAGCGGCTTCTCGCAAGGCCTCAATCGTGACGCGGCCGCAGGCGTGGCCGGCTGGCTCTTCCTCGCCTTCGTGCCGCTTGGGATCCTTGGCTGCATCGCCGCGCTGCGGATCGCGCTGCCGCCAATGCGACCGCAGGCAGCGGCCAGCTAAACCACTGTCGCTTTCAGCCGCTCGGCAATCGATGCGGCTAGCCGTGTCGCCACCTCGTCCTTGCCCATCTCCGGCCAATCCTCGACGCCCGTGCGTGAGACGATGCGCACCTTGTTGCGATCGCCGCCCATCACGCCGGAAGGGCCGATGCCGCTCCCATGCGAGACGTCGTTGGCGACGATGAGATCGGCGCCCTTCTTCCTGAGCTTGGCCTCGGCATTGCCGATGAGGTCCTGCGTCTCGGCGGCAAAGCCGACGACAAGACCGGGCCTCTGCGCATGATGGCCGACGCCCGCCAGGATGTCGGGATTCTCGACCATCTTGAGCGACGGCGGGCCCTTCCCTGCCACCTTCTTGATCTTTTCACCGGCGGCATTCGCGGTGCGCCAGTCGGCGACGGCCGCGACGAAAACAGCCGCGTCCGCCGGCAGAAGGTTCTCGACCGCTTCCTTCATCTCGGCCGCTGTTTCCACATGCGTGGTCTTCACCCCGGCCGGATCGGCGATGTTGACCGGACCGGACACGAGCCGGACATCGGCGCCGAGCTTCGCCAGTGCCGCCGCGATCGCATGGCCCTGCTTGCCGGACGAACGGTTGGCGATGTAGCGCACCGGATCGATCGGCTCATGCGTCGGCCCCGAGGTGACGATGATCTTGCGGCCCGCAAGCGGCTGCGGCTTCTCGTCGAGCATCGCCTCGATCGCGGCCACGATTTCCAGCGGCTCGGCC
>NZ_RZST01000125.1:0-15091 GCF_003997575.1 Mesorhizobium sp. M1A.F.Ca.IN.022.07.1.1 | reverse complement strand
GTCGTCGCCGGGCCGCTGTTCAATTTCCTGCTGACGATCGCCGTGTTCGCGGTGCTGTTTTCGCTCTATGGCCGCCCGGTGATGGAGCCGATGGTGGCCGAAGTCAGCGCCGGCAGCCCGGCGGCGCGGGCGGGCATTCAGCCCGGCGATCGATTCGTCAGAGTCGACGGCAACAAGGTGGAGACCTTCGCCGACGTTCAACGCCTGGTTTCGGGCCGCGCCGGCGACGCCATCACCTTCACCATGTTGCGCGACGGCAAGGAAATCACCGTCACCGCGACACCGGAACCGATGGAGCAGCAGGATGCGCTGGGCAACAAGGTCAAGGTCGCGATCATCGGCGTGGCCAACAATGCGGAGCTCGGGCAGCCGCGACTGGTCTCCTACACGCCCGCGGGCGCGCTGGCGGCGGCTGTCGAGGAAACCGGGCATGTGATCGAGCGCACCGGGCAATTTCTGCAACGTTTCGTCGTCGGGCGCGAGGACAAATGCCAACTCGGCGGCCCGATCAAGATCGCGAAAATGTCGGGTCAGGCGGCCAAACTCGGTTTCGAATGGCTGGTGCAGCTTGTTGCATTCCTGTCAGTCGGGATAGGGATTCTCAATCTGCTACCGATTCCCCCTCTCGACGGCGGCCACCTCTTGTTCTACGGCGTCGAGGCCGTCATAAGGCGGCCCGTGTCGGAGCGGATGATGGAGATGGCCTACCGGACCGGTCTCCTTCTGGTGCTCGGATTTATGGGTTTCGTTTTTTGGAATGATCTGTTTGGGTGCTGAAATCATGAAGGAATTTGGCTTCGGCCCCATCCGTATTGAGACGCCGTTTACCATGCGTGGGGATATGCGTGACACGAAAGCCACGCAACAGGGTTAAGTAAATACAAATTAACCGGGAGCCTTGCGTGTAGGGGAAATCCGGTTAATACGGTAAGGGAAAATACCGCACGTCCGGTTTTCTCGCCGTGGGGACTACGAGAAAAAGGTACAAAAGCCCGATGAAGGCAGCATCCAAGTTTCTGAGCGCCGCGTCCGCGGCGGCTTTGTCCGCCGCCCTGGTTTTGCCAGGCGCGCTCGCAGTGCAGTTCGTTGCCACATCGGTAGCCGAAGCAGCAGTGGTCAGCAGGGTCGAGGTCAGCGGCAACCAGCGTGTCGATGCCGAAACCATCCGCAATTACATCGCGATCAAGCCCGGCAAGGCGTTTTCAAGTGCCGATATCGATAGCGCCGTGAAGGCGCTGTTCGGCACCGGGCTGTTCTCGGACGTCCAGATCAATCAGGTCGGCTCGACCCTGGTCGTCAAGGTTTCCGAATACAAGGTCGTCAACCAGGTCCTGTTCCAGGGCAACAAGAAGCTCAAGGACAACGCGCTCCAGGCTGCTGTCCAACTGAAGCCGCGCGCGACCTTCTCGCAGCAGGCGCTCGACGCCGACGTCGAGGCGGTCAAGGCTGCCTATCGGCGTATCGGCCGCGACGACGCCGCCGTGACCACCCAGATCATGGACCTCGGCGACAATCGCGTGAACGTGGTCTTCAACATTAACGAAGGCGCGCGCACGCAGATCGCGGCGATCAATTTCGTCGGCAACAGCGCTTTTTCCAGCCGTCGCCTGTCGGACGTCATCAACACCAAGCGTTCGTCCTGGCTTTCGTTCGTGCTGCGCGACGACGTCTATGACGAGGACAAACTGCGCGCCGATCAGGAGTTGCTGCGCCGCTTCTACTACAATCACGGTTACGCCGATTTCCAGGTCGTTTCGGCCGTCGGTGAGTTGGACGAAGCCACCAACAAATACACGGTCACCATCACCGTGCAGGAAGGCGAGCGCTACAACTTCGGCGACATCAGTGTCGAGAGCACGATTCCCGAGGTCGACTCAAAGTCGCTGGAATCGGTGGTCGAGACGCACAAGGGCGATGTGTATAACGCCAAGGACGTCGAGGACACGATCGTTGCGCTCACCGAAAAGGTCGCCGGCTCAGGCTATGCGTTTGCCCAGGTAACGCCGCGCGGCGACCGCAATTTCGAGAATCACACGATCTCGGTCGTCTACACAATCGACCAGGGCACCAAGGCCTATATCGAGCGCATCGAAATCCGCGGCAACGACCGCACGCGCGACTATGTCATCCGGCGCGAATTCGATGTCAGCGAAGGCGACGCCTTCAACCAGGTGCTTATCCAGCGCGCGAAGAAGCGCCTGGAAGGTCTGGATTATTTTCAAAAAGTCGACATCTCGACCGTCCCCGGGTCCGCTCCGGACCAGGTCGTCCTGGTGGTTGACGTGGTCGAGAAGTCGACCGGTGAGTTCTCGGTCGGCGCCGGCTATTCGACCGGCGGCGACACGCCGGGTCCGTCCGTCGAAGGCTCGATCACCGAGCGCAACTTCCTCGGCCGCGGCCAGTACATCAAGCTGTCGGCCGGCGGCGGCAAGAACTCGCGCGACTACGCGATCTCCTTCACCGAGCCGTATTTCCTCGGCCGGCGCATCGCCGCGGGCTTCGATATCTACAAGTCGACCAGGGAATATAACAATCACTACGACAGTGATACCACGGGCGCGACCATCCGCTTCGGGCTGCCGATCACCGACAGTATTTCGACGCAGCTGGCGTACAATATCTCGCAAGAGAAATATAAGGTCGACGACAGTTGCTTGACCAACGGGACCTATATTCCTGGCAGCCCGTGCACCATTTCGCCGGCTATCTTGGAAGGCGTAGAGCAAAGCCCATGGATTAAGTCGTCGGTCAGCCTCGGGCTAGTCTACAACACCATCGACGACATGAAGAACCCGCATGAAGGGCTCTACGTCACTGGTACGACCGAGGTTGCCGGTCTCGGTGGTGACGCCAAGTGGGTGAAGTTGACCGGGCGCGCAAGCGTCTACCAAACGCTGTCCGAGCAGCTCGATCTGGTCGGTCTGATCTCTGGTGGCGCTGGCCATATCGCCGGGTATGGCAACGATGGTCTGCGCATCTTCGACCAGTTCCAAAGCACTGATCGTATGATCCGTGGCTTCGAATATGGCGGCATCGGCCCTGTAGATACCAATACGGGTGACCATCTCGGTGGCACGACCTATTTCAATGCCTCGGCCGAAGCCCAGTTCCCGTTGCCGGCTATTCCGGAAAGCTTTGGCTTGCGGGGCGCGGTGTTTGCCGATGCTGCAACGCTCTATGGCAGCGCAATTCATACTGCAGGCGTCACCCAGTCCTCGACCGATATGAAGCTGCGCGCTTCGGTCGGTGTCGGGCTGATGTGGGCGTCACCGTTCGGTCCGATCCGAATCGACTATGCGATCCCGGTGAAGAAGGAACCGACCGACGACGTGCAGGAATTCAACTTCGGCATAGCGACCCGTTTCTAATCCGCGGGTTACGATGTTTCCGGGTCGTGTGATGGCCCGGAATCGACTGATCCGACCTAGCTGGATAATGTTTGTGGAATGACCGATCCGGTGTTCTTCGCGCCTTCACGCCGGTATACGGCTGGCGAGGTCGCGAATCTGACCGGCGCCAATCTTATTGATTCCTCGCAGGCCGACATCGCCATCGACGCGCTGGCGCCCGCCAATGAGGGTGGCGACGGTGCGCTCGTCTTTGTCGACGGCAAGCGCAATTTCGCCTTGATGCATTCGCTCAAGGCGGCTGCCGTTCTCTGTCCCGCCGACTTCGCCAACAGGGCGCCCCAGGGGATTGCGGTGCTGGCGCATCCGCGCCCGCAGCAGGCCTTCGCCATGGTGGGGCGGCTGCTCTTTCCGCAGGCCGCCACGCCCGGGCCGATGACCGGCGAAACCGGCATTTCGCCGCAAGCGCACATCGATCCGTCCGCGCATGTCGAGGCGGGTGCGATCGTGGAGGCGGGCGCCGTGATCGGTCCCGACGTTTCTATCGGGAGCGGCACGGTCATTGCGCCCCATGCGGTCATTGGCCGCTCCTGCAAGATAGGTCGTGATGGCTATGTCGGTCCGGGTGCCAGCATCCAATATGCGCTGATCGGCAACCGCGTCATCATTCATGGCGGTGCAAGGATCGGTCAGGACGGGTTCGGCTTCGTGGCCGGCGCGAAGGGACCTGAGCGCGTGCCGCAGATCGGCCGCGTCATCATCCAGGATGACGTCGAGATCGGCTCCAACTCGACCGTCGATCGCGGTGCGATGTCCGACACGATCATCGGACAAGGCACCAAGATCGACAATCTGGTGCAGATCGCCCACAATGTTCGCATCGGCCGCAATTGCATTATAGCCGGGCTTTCGGGTATTTCCGGTTCCGTCGTCGTCGGCGACAACGTCACCATGGGTGGCGGCGTCGGCCTCGCCGATCATTTGACCATCGGTCCCGGGGCCAAGCTTGCTGCGAGAAGTGGTTTCATGAGCAACGTGCCGGCGGGCGAGGTCTGGGGAGGCTATCCGGCGCAGCCAATGGCGGAAGCCATGCGTGAGATCGCGATGCTGCGCAGGCTGGCCAGGACGCGCAAGCAGGGCGACGGAAATGGCTGACACGGTTGCGATGACACTTGAGGCGGTCGACATAATGGGGCTGATGAAGCTCCTGCCGCACCGTTATCCGTTTCTGCTGATCGACCGCATCGTCGAAATCGACGGCGACGACTCCGCGGTCGGCATCAAGAACGTGACCATCAACGAACCTCATTTTCAGGGCCATTTCCCGCAGCAGCCGGTGATGCCGGGCGTGCTCATCATCGAGGCGATGGCCCAGACCGCCGGCGCGATCTGCATTCGCAGCCTCAATGCGGAAAAGCCCTCGCTGGTTTATTTCATGACCATCGACAACGCGAAGTTCCGCAAGCCGGTCGTCCCAGGCGATCAGCTCAGGATCCACGTCAAGAAGATCAAGAAGCGCGGCAACCTGCTGAAATTTGCCTGCGAGGCGATGGTGGATGGCGCAAAGGCCGCCGAAGCCGAAGTTTCGGCTATGATGGTCACCGGCTGACGGTTTCTAATGCTCATGAAAGTTCAGACATCAATCCACCCTTCCTCGGTCGTCGAAGAAGGTGCCCAGCTCGGCGAAGGTGTGCGTATCGGACCCTTCTGCCATGTCGGCGCCGATGCCGTCATCGGCGATCGCGTCGAGCTGGTCAGCCATGTCTCGGTGATGGGCGCGACCACCGTCGGCGGCTCGACCAAGGTCTATCCAATGTCGACGCTCGGGGCGCCGCCGCAAAACACCAAGCACAAGGGCGGGCGCACGACGCTGGTCATCGGCGAAAATTGCACCATCCGCGAAGGCGTCACCATGCATGTCGGCACCGATTCCAGCCGCGGCGAGACGGCGATCGGCGACAATGGCAATTTCCTGGCCTATGCCCACATTGCCCATGACTGCGTCGTCGGCAAGAATGTCACCTTCGCCAATGGGGCGACGCTCGGCGGGCATTGCGAGATCGGCGACAATGTCTATATCGGCGGCCTGACCGCCGTGCATCAGTTTGTCCGCGTCGGCGACAACGCCTTTATCGGCGGCTGCTCGGCGGTCGTCGGCGACGTCATTCCCTATGCGATCGCCGTCGGCAATCGCGCCAAGCTGCGCGGTCTCAACGTCATCGGCCTGAAGCGCTCCGGCCTGCCGCGCGCCGAAATCTACATGCTGCGAAGGGCTTACAGGGCGATTTTCGACCACTCCCGCACGGTCGGGGAGAATGTCGAGATCGCCAAGGCGGAGTTCGCCTCGTCACCGACGGCCATGAAGATGATCGACTTCATCACCAGTCGCGGCAAGCGGCATTATGCCGTCCCGCCGCTGAAGGGCGGTGGCGGCGATGACGATGGCGATGACGAGGGCTGAGCCCGCCGGGTCAGAGCTTGCACTCGCGCCGGGCTCCAGGGTCGGCATCATCGCCGGTGGCGGCAGCCTGCCGGTCGAAGTGGCGGAAGGTCTGGTCAGACAGGGACATTCGCCTTTCATCATCCTGGCCGAGGGCGAGGTGGATCGCGAAGCGGACTTTGCCGCCTACGAGCAGGCGACGCTTGCGCTCGAAGACATCGGCTTCCTGCTTCCCTTGCTGAAGCGCGAAGGCATTAGCCACCTGGTTCTTGCCGGCGAGATCAAGCGCAGGCCGCGGCTTGCGAAGATACGTCCAACGCTCAGTCTGCTGACGATAATCCCCTCCGTGGCAATGGCGCTGGCCCGCGGCGACGACGGGCTTCTGAAGGTTCTGACGCGCGGGCTGGAAAGGCGCGGTATCACCGTGGTCGGAGCGCATGAGATCGTTCCAGATCTCGCTGCCGGCGAGGGCACGCTGACCAAGGCAGGACCAAAGCAATCGGACTGGCGCGATATCGAGGCGGGCCGCGCGGCGGCCAAGGCGATCGGCGAGATCGACATCGGCCAGGCGGCGATTGCAATTGGAGGGCGGGTTATCGCGTTGGAAGGCATCGAAGGCACTAAGGGCCTGCTCGAGCGGACGCGCGAATTGCGCGGGCACGGCAGGCTCGCCGGCAAGACGCGCGGCGTTCTCGTCAAATGCGCCAAGCCAGGGCAGGAGCTGCGCGCCGACCTGCCCTCGATAGGCCCGCAGACGGTCGAGGCCGCACATGCGGCCGGCCTTGCCGGCATCGCCGTTGAAGCCGGCCGCTCGCTCATTCTCGAAGGTCCGGCGACTCTTGCGCGGGCCAATGCGCTTGGCTTGTTCATCGTCGGATTTCCCGCGACGGAGCCGACCGATGGCCAGTGAGAGGCCGCTCAAGATCGCCATCGTCGCGGGCGAGGAATCGGGCGACCTGCTCGGCGCCGACATCGTGCGTGCGCTCGAGAAGACCACCGGCCGTAAGATCCGGCTCGTCGGCATCGGCGGCCGGCATCTGCAGGACCTGGGGCTGACACCGCTCTTCGACGGCAGCGAGATCGCGCTGATGGGCTTCAGCGCCGTCTTGCGCGACCTGCCGCGGCTGATGCGCCGGATCAGCCAAACAGCCGGCACCATCGCGGCGGAGCGGCCGGATTGCCTGATCACCATCGACAGCCCTGATTTTTCGCTGCGGGTCGCCAAAAGGGTCCGCGCCGCCGCGCCCGCCATCCCGATCGTCCATTATGTCTGCCCGAGCGTGTGGGCATGGCGGCCGGGCAGGGCGGCGGCGATGAAGCCCTATGTCGATCACATCCTCTGCATCCTGCCCTTCGAAGTGAAGGCGCTCACCCGACTTGGTGGGCCGCCCGGCACCTATGTCGGCCACCGGCTGACCCAGGATCCCGGCGTGCTTGGCGCCGCCAAGGCGCAGAGCTTGCCGCGGGACCAGTCGGAGGATCGCGTGAAGACGCTGCTCGTGCTGCCCGGCTCGCGCCGCGGCGAGGTGCGCCGGCTGATCGAGCCGTTCGGCAAGGCGATATCGGTCTTGCATCAGCGCGGTCACCGCTTGCGGCTGATGCTGCCGACGGTGCCGCATGTCGCCGACCTGGTAAAGGCGTCCGTCACGCGGTGGGACGAGAAGCCAGAGATCGTCACCGATCCGGAGCGCAAATGGTTGGCTTTCGGCAAGGCCGATGCGGCTCTGATCGCCTCCGGAACAGTTTCGCTCGAGCTTGCGCTTTGCCGTGTTCCAATGGTCTCCAGCTACAAGCTCGATCCGATCGCGAGGCAGCTGCTGCAGCATCTGGTGACGACCTGGTCGGCGCTGCTGCCCAACCTGATCGCCGATCGCGCGCTGGTGCCGGAGTTCTACGATCAGTATGTCAGGCCGGAGAACCTGGCGCGTCAGCTGGAAGCCCTGTTTGCCGATACCGGCATGCGCGCCTGGCAGCAGGCAGGCTTCGCCGAAATCGCCAGGCGCATGGCGACCGACAGGCCGTCGGGCGAGATTGCTGCAGAGGTGGTGCTGGGGTGCATCAAGAAAGCGAATAGGGAGTAGCGAATAGCGAGCAGGCTAGGCGCGAGCGCCGACGGGTTTCTTTCACTGTTCGCTACTCGCTATTTCGCTATTCGCTCAATCACCGCTTCGCAATCGGCACGTAGTCGCGCTCCGTGGCGCCGGTGTAGAGCTGGCGCGGGCGGCCGATCTTCTGGTGCGGGTCTTCGATCATTTCCTTCCATTGCGCGATCCAGCCGACGGTGCGGGCGACCGCGAACAGCA
This sequence comes from Mesorhizobium sp. M1A.F.Ca.IN.022.07.1.1, assembly GCF_003997575.1. Lineage (NCBI taxonomy): Bacteria > Pseudomonadati > Pseudomonadota > Alphaproteobacteria > Hyphomicrobiales > Phyllobacteriaceae > Mesorhizobium > Mesorhizobium sp. M1A.F.Ca.IN.022.07.1.1. The sequence goes on along the minus strand of NZ_RZST01000125.1, from coordinate 7,001 downwards.
CGGTGAACATGGTGGTGGGGAAGCCCAGCGCCTTCAGCGTGATACCCGAATAGAAGTCGACGTTCGGATAGAGCTTCTTCTCGATGAAATACTCGTCGGTCAGCGCGATCTTCTCCAGCTCCATCGCGATGTCGAGCAGCGGATCATCCTTGATGCCGAGCTCGCCCAGCACCTCATGCGCCGTCTTCTGCATGATCTTGGCGCGCGGATCGTAGTTCTTGTAGACGCGATGGCCGAAGCCCATCAGGCGGAACGGGTCGTTCTTGTCCTTGGCGCGGGCGATGAATTCCGGGATGTGATCGACATGGCCGATCTCGCCCAGCATGTTGAGGGCCGCCTCGTTGGCGCCGCCATGCGCGGGGCCCCAGAGGCAAGCAATGCCGGCCGCGATGCAGGCGAACGGATTGGCGCCCGAAGAGCCGGCGAGACGAACCGTCGAAGTCGACGCGTTCTGCTCGTGATCGGCGTGCAGGATGAAGATGCGCTCCATGGCGCGCGCCAGCACCGGATTGATCTTGTACTCCTCACACGGGACGGCAAAGCACATGTGCAGGAAGTTGGCGGCGAAATTCAGCTCGTTCTTCGGGTAAATGAAGGGCTGGCCGATGTGGTATTTGTAGGCCATCGCCGCGATCGTCGGCATCTTGGCGATCAGTCGCATGGAGGCGACCATGCGCTGATATGGGTCCGAGATGTCGGTCGAGTCGTGGTAGAAGGCCGACAGCGCGCCGACCACGCCGCACATGACGGCCATCGGATGGGCGTCGCGGCGGAAGCCGGTGAAGAAGCGCGACATCTGCTCATGCACCATGGTGTGGCGCGTCACGCGATAGTCGAAGTCGTCCTTCTGCGCCTTGGTCGGCAATTCGCCGTAGAGCAGGAGATAACAGACCTCGAGGAAGTCGCCGTGCTCGGCGAGCTGGTCGATCGGGTACCCGCGATGCAGTAGGATGCCGGCGTCGCCGTCGATGAAGGTGATCGCCGACTCGCAGCTTGCCGTCGAGGTGAAACCGGGATCGTAGGTGAAGGCCCCGGTGGTGCTGTACAGCGCGCCGATGTCGATGACGTCGGGCCCGGTCGAGCCGCTTCGCACCTTGAATTCATGCGTCTTGCCGGCGAGCTCGAGCCTTGCGGTCGACTCGCGCGCCTTGCCGCCCGATTCCAGTTTTGTCGCAGCTTCGCTCATTGCAAACTCCTTTATGTTTTCTCATGCCGGCAAGGCAATTCCTGCAAACGACACGTCGAAATCACCGGAATGCGCGAACTTGCCACCGCATTTTAGGAGGTGCGTGCCAGATTGGGCCAAAGCCTAATGTTGCACTGCGAAACACACCTTTCAATGCCAATCTTCTTGGGCCAGTTCGCTCCTAATCGATTTGATCCGCAACCCGCGCCAGGCTCTCCTCACGGCCGAGCACAGCGAGCACATCGAACACGCCGGGCGAGGTGCTGCGGCCGGTGAGCGCGGCTCTCAGCGGTTGAGCCACGGCGCCGAGCTTATGGCCGCCTGCCTGCGCAAAATCGCGAATAGCGGCTTCCGCGGTCGCGGCGCTCCATTGGCTGGAGATCGCGGCGAGCGCGGCATGGGCGCCGCGCAAAATGGCGCGGGCGTCGCTGCCAAGCAACCCCGCAGCCTTTTCGTCGAGCCGCAAGGGCCGCTCGGCGAACAGGAAGCCGGCTCCATCGACAAGCTCGACCAACGTCTTTGCCCGCTCCTTCAGGCCCGGCATGGCAGCAAGCAGCTGTGCCCGGCGCCTGTCGTCGAGCTTGGCCGCGAGCGCCGGGCCACCCTCGAGATAGGGCAGGGTGGCTACGAGAACATCAAACAGCGCCTTGTCGTCCATCTTGCGCATATGGACGCCGTTCAGCGCCTCGAGCTTGGCGAAGTCGAAACGGGCGGCGCCCTTGTTGACGTCGCCGATATCGAACCAGGAGATCATGTTCTTGATCGACATTACTTCGTCGTCGCCGTGGCTCCAGCCGAGCCTAGCCAGATAGTTGAGCAGGGCCTCCGGCAGATAGCCCATGGCGCGATAAGCCTCGACGCCGAGCGCGCCGTGGCGCTTCGACAGCTTGGCGCCGTCGGCACCATGGATCAGCGGGATGTGCGACATCGACGGCACGGTCCAGCCCATGGCGTTGTAGATTACGGTCTGGCGCGCGGCGTTGGTCAGGTGATCGTCGCCGCGGATGATGTGGGTGACGCCCATATCGTGATCGTCGACGACGACGGCATGCATGTAGGTCGGGTTGCCGTCCGAGCGCAGGATGATGAAGTCGTCGAGGTCCTTGTTCGGGAATCGCACCTCGCCCTGCACGCGGTCGTGCACGACGGTCTCTCCTTCGGTCGGCGCCTTGATGCGGATGGCGCCCTTGACGCCGGGAGGCGCCTCGGAGGGCCCGCGGTCGCGCCACTGGCCATTGTAGCGCGGCGGCAGCCCCTTGGCCCGCGCCGCCTCGCGCATCGCCTCCAGCTCGGCAGGCGTTTCATAGCTGTAATAAGCCTTGCCCAGCCGTACGAGCTCCTCTGCCACCTCACGGTGGCGCGGCGCGCGCTCGAACTGCGACACGGCCTCGCCGTCCCATGAGAGGCCGAGCCAGGTCAGCCCGTCCAGGATAGCGGCCGTCGCCGCTTCGGTGGAGCGCTCGCGGTCGGTGTCCTCGATGCGCAGCAGCATCGTGCCGCCGGTGTGCCTGGCGTAGAGCCAGTTGAACAGCGCCGTGCGCGCCCCGCCGATGTGCAAATAGCCGGTGGGCGAGGGGGCAAAGCGGGTGACGACCTTGTCGGACATGGAACTCTCGGAAGAAGCTCTGAAGCGGGCATGATTGCGCGGACTTTCGCGCGGTGGGCGTTCATGTAGCATAGGAGGTCTGGGGCGCAAGGGGCAGACCCGATGGCTGGACGTGGCCGGGGTGCGGAGGAGGGCGAGGAGACGGCGGCTGGCGTGAGCGAGCGCCTGCTGTTTGCCGACACCATACCTGCCGAGGCAGTACCGGTTTTGGTTCCCGTACCGCGTCCGGCCACCGAGATTTTGCCGCCGGACGGCGATGCTTCGCTACAAGCTCCTCCGCCGGCGGCCATCGACTTAATCCGCAGGCGGTTCCGCCGTGCCTCGTTTTCCGTGTTTCGCCGGGGTGTGGCCGAGGCAGCCTCAACCGAGCTCGACCGCGGCATCGGCTTCCTGCTGGTGCCGGTGTTCCTGGCCGCCGGCGTGATACTGTATTATTCCTTGAGCGCCGAGCCGGATCTTTACAGACCGCTGGCGGCGGTGGCGCTGATGGCTCTATGCGCGGCGGTTTCGCGCCCCTGGCTGAAGACACACCTGGTCTTTATGGCGGCGCTGTTTTGCGCGCTGGGCTTCGTCGCCGCGAAGGTCGAGACCTGGCGCGCCGCTACACCGATGCTCGGCTCCGAAATCCAGACGCGGCTGACAGGCCGCGTCGTCATCGCCGAGGAAATGGCCAATGGCCGCGTCAGGCTGACCATCGATCTCGTCTCGACCGCGCATCCAAAGCTGCGCTACGCACCGGATCGCGTCAGGGTCTCGGCACGCAGGATCCCGGCCGGCATGAAGGCCGGATCGCTGGTGACGGGTTACGCGCGGCTCCTGCCGCCGACAGGGCCGGTCCGTCCGGAAAGTTATGATTTTTCCTTCGACAGCTATTTTTCCGGCATCGGCGGCAGCGGATTTTTCCTCGGCGACCCGAAACTCATTCCGCCAACCGACCCGATCGGCCAGACGAGCATCGCCTCGGCCATCGAGAACGCGCGCGAAAATATTGCCGACCACATCAGAAGCACCGTCGGCGGACCCGAAGGCGAAATTGCCGCCGCACTGATCGTCGGCGTGCGCGCCGGCATTCCGGAGGACATCAACGAGGCGATGCGGCGGACCGGCATCTATCACATCATCTCGATTTCGGGCCTGCACATGGCGCTGGTCGCCGGCACGGTCATGCTTCTGCTGCGCGGCGCCTTTGCGCTGTTCCCGGATTTTTCGTCACGCCGGCCGGTGAAGAAATATGCCGCGGCAATCGCGCTTATGTCGATCGCCGCCTATCTCGTCATCTCCGGCGTGGTGGTCGCCGCCGAGCGAAGCTTCATCATGCTGGCCGTCATGCTTATCGCCGTGCTTTTCGACCGCGCCGCGCTGACGATGCGCAACTTGGCGATCTCGGCCATCGCTGTCATCCTGGTGTCGCCGCATGAAGTGGTTGGCCCGAGCTTTCAGATGTCGTTCGCGGCAACCGCCGCCCTTGTCGGCGCCTATGCCGGCTGGTCCGACTACCGCGCCGGCAAGGTGAGAGCGCCGCCGGCAAAGCGTTCGTTCCTGCGGTTCATGTCGCACAAACTGGCAGTCGGAGTAGGTGGTGCCGCGATGACGTCGATCATTGCCGGAAGTGCCACAGCGCTGTTTGCCATCTGGCATTTCCAGCGCGTCTCGCCGCTTAGCCTGCTGGCCAATCTCGCGATCATGCCGATCGTCACGATCGTGATGTTTCTCGCCGTCGCCAGCGCGGTCATGATGCCGTTCGGCTTCGACGGGCCCTTCCTCTATTTGATGGGCAAGGACCTGGCGGCGATGATCGCGATCTCAGCTTGGATTTCGGAGTGGTCGCCGGTCGATGCCGTGGGCATGATCTCGATCCATTCGGTGCTGCTGGCGACGATCGCGCTCGTCATCGCCACGATGGCGACTACGTGGCTCAGGCTGGCCGCAATTCCTTTCGCTGCCGCGGCCGTCATGATCATCCCGCAGGTGCGCACGCCGGACCTGCTGATCTCGGAGGACGCGCATCTGGTGGCGATGCCGATCGGCGGCGGCGAACTCGCCATCAATCGCGCCCGCTCCAACGAGTTCACCACCGATAACTGGAAACGTGCGCTCAAGGCCGAAACGATCGTGCCGCCGGAGACATTCGCCAAGGGCACGCTGGACTTGGCCGATCCAGTCGACCTGCCGCCTGGATCGCCCTTTTACTGCACGGGCGATCTCTGCATTGGCCGGCATCCATCAGGCGCGATCGTCGCGCTCGCCGAAAAACGCGAAGCTGCCCGGCCTGCCTGCGACTTCGCAGACCTCATCGTCATCAACGACGCCACGGCCTACAATCCCTGCCGCGATCCGCGTGTCCTCGTTGTCACCAAGCGGCAGCTCGCGCGCGACGGCAGTGCCGCCGTCTTCTTCGATCCGCAATCGGCGACGGCGCGAGCAACCATTCAATACGCCGTCGAAAAACCGTACCGCCCTTGGCACGAACAGCGGCGCTACTCGCGTGAGGCGAGGGGGTTGGCGCCTTACAAGAAGCCCGAGAAGCCGAAAGCCAAGCCGCAGCCCCCTCAGTAGCGGCGGATGAGCCCGACGAGCTTGCCCTGAACCTTCACGCGATCGGGACCGAAGATGCGCGTCTCATAGGCCGGATTGGCAGCCTCGAGCGCGATGGAGGCGCCCTTGCGGCGGAAGCGCTTCAGCGTCGCCTCCTCGTCATCGACCAGCGCCACGACGATCTCCCCGGGGCTCGCAGTGCTGGCGTTGCGGATGATGACCGTGTCGCCGTCGAAGATGCCGGCCTCGATCATCGAGTCGCCTTTGACCTCGAGCGCGTAGTGCTCGCCGCCCGCGATCATGTCCGGCGGCACTGTGATCGAATGCGTCTGGTGCTGGATGGCGTCGATCGGCACGCCGGCGGCAATGCGACCCATCACCGGGATGGAGACGGCTGAAACGGCGTCGTCGTCATTGCTGGGCGTCGGCGTGCGGGCGGGCGCCGCGGGTTTGATCTGGCGGCCGAGATTGCCTTGGCCGCCCTGGATGACGCTCGGCGAGAACTTCTTCGCCGCATTGAGGCCGGGCGCGATCGAGTCAGGTAGGCGCAGCACTTCAAGGGCACGCGCCCGGTTCGGAAGCCGGCGAATGAAACCGCGCTCCTCCAGCGCCGTGATCAGGCGGTGGATGCCCGATTTCGAGGCAAGGTCGAGCGCTTCCTTCATCTCATCGAAAGACGGCGGAATGCCGCTTTCCTTGAGCCGTTCATGGATGAACATCAGCAGTTCATGTTGTTTGCGCGTCAGCATGGCGGCCCCCATGGGTTCTGAAACCAGAATCAGAAAAACAAACCCAGAACAAACACTATCTGTTCCAGTTGTGTTCCGCAACCGTTTAAAGTTTAGTGAATGTGTTGACGTTTTGTTCAGCGTAACATCAGAACGCTGCATTCCTCGCCGGCTTCAGCCGCCGGTGCGAAGGGTTGGCGCACGATCAGGCCATTGGCATCGGCGAGCATCCTCAACATCGAGGAATCCTGGATGCCGCACGGTGTTGCGATCAACGCCCCCGCATCTTCGCGGACCACGGCGCGCACATAGTCCTGCCTGAGATCGTTGGCGTGCATTGCGACGCCTAACCGGGCCGTGCGGATTTCCTGACGGCAGGACCGGCCGCCCAGCCGCGCCAGAAGCGGCTTCAGGAACAGCTGCGAGCAGACCAGGCTTGCGACCGGATTGCCGGGCAGGCCGATGCAGCGAATGTCGCCGAGCCGGCCAAACATCAGCGGCTTGCCGGGACGCATGGCGATCTTCCAGAAGTCGAGCTGCATGCCTTCGCCGGTCAGCACGTCATGGATCAAGTCGTGGTCGCCGACGGAGGCGCCGCCAAGCGTGACGATGACGTCGGCGCCGGCCTTGACCGCCTTCTTGACCAGGGCCGCGATCGCGTCCTTGCGGTCGGCGGCGATGCCGAGGTCGAGCGCGCGCGCGCCGACCGACTGGGCCGTAGCTGTGACGCCACAGGCATTCGACGAGATGATCTGGTCGGGGCCGAGCGCGCTGCCCGGCGGCAGCAATTCATCGCCGGTGGCGATGATGGCGAGCAGCGGCTGCCGCACCACGTTGAGACTCGGATGGTTGGCCGATGCCGCCAGCGAAAGCGCCGCCGGATCGAGCTGGCGGCCTTTTTCGAGGAGCAGGTCGCCCTCGCAGAAGTCGAGGCCGCGGCGACGGA
>NZ_RZST01000124.1:0-15099 GCF_003997575.1 Mesorhizobium sp. M1A.F.Ca.IN.022.07.1.1 | reverse complement strand
TGAAGGCGTGGATTTTCGCCCCTGAAGCGATCTTGACGCCCGGGCCGAACCAGACATGCGGCTCGACAATCGTATCGGCACCGATCTCGGTGTCGTGCGAGAAGTAGACGGTTTCAGGCGCAATCAGCGTCACGCCGGCAAGCATCGCCTCGCGCCGCTGGCGCGCCTGCCAGATAGCTTCCGCCTCGGCGAGCTCGGCCCGGTTGTTGATGCCGAGCGCGCTTTCGAAGCTCGCCTCCGTGGCCACCACATCGAGCCCGTCCGCGCCGGCGAGCTCGACGATGTCGGTGAGATAGAACTCGCCCTTGGCATTGTTGTTACCGACCTTGTCGAGCAGCCGAAGCGCCTGGTTGCCGGCCACCGCCATCATCCCGGCATTGCAGAAGCCGAGCTTTTTTTCCGCCTCGGAGCAGTCCTTCTCCTCCCTGATGGCGACGAGACGCCCGCCCTTCTCGATCAGCCGGCCGTATCCCGTCGGATTGGGCGGGCGGAAGCCGATCACCGCAACGGCAGCACCCTCCGCCAGCTTCTGCCGCGCGGCAGCCAGCGCTGCCGCATCGATCAGCGGCGTGTCGCCGAACATGACGAGGATGTCGTCGTAGCCCTTCGCTATCGCTTCGCGCGCGGCAAGCACCGCATGGGCCGTGCCGAGCCGCTTCTCCTGCACGAAGGTCTCGGCTTTCGGCGCGAATTTCTGCACCGCCTTCCGCATCTCGTCGGCGCCGTGGCCGATCACCAGCGCCAGACCCGTTGCCCCGGCGGCCTCAGCGGCCTTCACCACATGAGCCACCATCGGCAGGCCGGCAATGGCGTGCAGCACCTTGGGCATCGCGCTCTTCATGCGCGTACCTTCGCCGGCGGCGAGGATGACGGACAGGCAGGATCTCTGGCTCATAGGGCAACCGTATGAAAGGATTCAAATCATCGCATGCTAGCAGCGGCGTGATGCTGCACCAATGCGGTTAAATTCCGGTGAGACAGCGGATCACCTGGACTCTTGATCGGCGGGTCCACAATTCGATCCTGTGCACGAAGTGGCAGATCACCCGAGCCGCCCGAGCGCCGGGAAGTTTTCCAGCAGCCAGTAGGATGCGCTCTGCACGCCACCGGTGAGAAAAAACACGCCGGCGACGACGAGCAGCGCGCCGATCGCTTTTTCCACGCGACCGAGATGGACGCGGAATTTTCCCAAGAAGCGCATGAAGGCGCCGGAAAACAGCGCCGCGATCAGGAAGGGGATGCCGAGCCCGAGCGAATAGGCGGCGAGCAGCAGCGCGCCCTCGCCCACCGTCTCGCGGCCGCCGGCTAAAGTCAGGATCGGCCCCAGCACCGGGCCGATGCAGGGCGTCCAGCCGAAGGCAAAGGCCAGCCCCATGACATAGGCGGCGATCATGCTGGCCGGCTTGCCCTGCGACTGGAAGCGCGCCTCGCGCGACAAGAGCGGGATGCGCACGATGCCGAGGAAATTCAGGCCCATGATGATGATCAGCGCGCCGGCCACCATCGCCAGCGGTTCCTGCCAGACGCGCAGCAGCCGGCCGATCGTCGAGGCGCCGGCGCCAAGCGCGACGAAGACGGTCGAGAAGCCGAGCACGAAGGCAACAGAGGCATAGAGCAGCGCGCCACGTGCGCCTTCGCGCGCCGTCGCGCCGGCGTTGCCGCGGAAATCGTCGACCGAAACGCCGGCCATGTAGCAAAGATAAGGCGGCACCAGCGGCAGCACGCACGGCGACAGGAACGAGATCGCCCCTGCTCCGACCGCGCTGACATAGCCGATGTCCAATGCCATTTCACGATGCCCCGGTTGTGCTGGCGCCAATATAGCGATGCCGGAGCCCTCGTGCCAATCACCATTGTGTGGCGCGTGGTCGCTAGCCGAGGAAGAAGCGGCGGCCGCTGCGCGTTCAATGGATGGCGCGCCAGTGCCGCGTGCCGTCCGCGTACCGCCGGGCCGATGCTGGTTCTGTCGGCGACTCCCCTCGGTAAAAGACCGAACCAAGACACGATCCGTCGGTGCGCCAAAAAATGTGCTCTCCGCCATACACTCTAAGAGTGTATCGCTGTCGGCCAGTTCGCAAATTGGGCCTGTCCCCTTGACCGATTGCAAAAGCACGGCCATGTGAGCGACGAAAAGAGTGGGATTTCGTCGTGCGCCGCGGAGCTCTTCCGCCGCCTCACAGCTGATAAGAGACCTCATGGACGTCGTCGTCGTCGAATCGCCGGCCAAGGCGAAGACAATCAACAAATATCTGGGCAAGAACTATAAGGTCCTGGCCTCGTTCGGCCATGTCCGCGATCTGCCGGCCAAGGACGGCTCGGTGCGCCCGGACGAGGACTTCGCCATGTCCTGGTCGGTAGACACCGCCTCCGGCAAGCGCCTCGCCGACATCGCCAAGGCGGTCAAGGACGCCGACGGGCTGATCCTCGCCACCGACCCGGATCGCGAGGGCGAGGCGATTTCCTGGCATGTGCTGGAAGTGCTGAGGCAGAAGCGCGCGCTGAAGGACAAGCCGGTCAGCCGCGTCGTCTTCAACGCCATAACAAAGACCTCGGTAATGGAGGCCATGGCCAATCCGCGCCAGATCGATGCGCCGCTGGTGGACGCCTATCTCGCGCGCCGCGCGCTCGACTATCTCGTCGGCTTCACCCTCTCGCCGGTGCTGTGGCGCAAGCTGCCGGGCGCCCGTTCCGCCGGGCGCGTGCAGTCGGTGGCGCTGCGGCTGGTCTGCGACCGCGAATCCGAGATCGAGCGCTTCGTCCGCGAGGAATACTGGCAGATCGCCGCCATCCTCAACACGCCGCGCAACGACAGTTTCGAGGCGCGGCTGACCGCCTATGCCGGCAAGAAGCTGCAGAAGCTCGACATCGCCAACAAGGCCCAGGCCGACGACATCAAGGCGATGCTCGAAGGTGCGACCTTCAAGGCGCTGTCGGTCGAAGCCAAGCCCACCAAGCGCAATCCGGGCCCGCCCTTCACCACCTCGACGCTGCAGCAGGCCGCCTCCTCGCGGCTCGGCTTCTCGGCCAACCGCACCATGCAGGTGGCGCAGAAGCTTTACGAAGGCATGGATGTCGGCGGGGAGACCGCCGGCCTCATCACCTATATGCGAACCGACGGCGTGCAGATGGCGCCGGAGGCGATCACCGCGGCGCGCGATGCCATCGCCAGCGAGTTCGGCGCGAAATACCTGCCCGAAAACCCACGCTATTATTCGGTCAAGGCCAAGAACGCCCAGGAAGCGCATGAGGCGATCCGCCCTACCGATTTCAAGCGCACGCCGGCATCGGTCAGGCAATATCTCGATGCCGATCAGGCGCGCCTCTATGAGCTGATCTGGAAGCGCGCGATCGCCAGCCAGATGCAGCCGGCCGAGATCGAGCGCACCACGGTCGAGATCGAGGCGGTCAACGGCGCCCGCACCGCCGAGCTTCGCGCGGTCGGCTCGGTCATCCGCTTCGACGGCTTCATCGCCGCCTACACCGACCAGAAGGACGAGGACGCGGAGGACGAGGAAAGCCGCCGCCTGCCCGAGATCCGCGCCGGCGAGCAGCTTGCCCGCGAGGCGATCAACGCCACCCAGCACACGACCGAGCCGCCGCCGCGCTATTCCGAGGCGTCGCTGATCAAGAAGCTGGAAGAGCTCGGCATTGGCCGGCCGTCGACCTACACGGCGATCCTGAAGACGCTCGAGGACCGCGACTACGTCGCCATCGACCGGCGCAAGCTGGTGCCGCAGGCCAAGGGCCGGCTGCTGTCGGCCTTCCTCGAAAGCTTCTTCGAGCGCTATGTCGAATATGACTTCACAGCCTCGCTCGAGGAAAAGCTCGACGAGATCTCCGACGGCAAGCTCGCCTGGAAGGACGTGCTGCGCGACTTCTGGAAGGATTTTTCGGGCGCCGTCGACGACATCAAGGAACTGCGCGTCTCAGACGTGCTCGATGCGCTCAACGACGAGCTGGCGCCGCTGGTGTTCCCCGCGCGGGAGGACGGCTCAAACCCGCGCGTCTGCCCGAAATGCGGCACCGGCAACCTGTCGCTGAAGCTCGGTAAGTTCGGCGCCTTTGTCGGCTGCTCGAATTATCCGGAATGCTCCTATACCCGCCAGCTTGGCGACGCCGCCAATCCCAACGGCGAGAACGGCAACGGCGACGACGGCGTCAAGCTACTCGGCAAGGATCCATACACCGCCGAGGAGATCACGCTCCGGAGCGGCCGCTTCGGCCCCTACATCCAGCGCGGCGAAGGCAAGGACGCTAAGCGCTCGAGCCTGCCCAAGGGCTGGACCGCCGAGTCGATCGACCATGAGAAGGCGCTGGCGCTGCTGGCATTGCCGCGCGATGTCGGTAAGCATCCGGAAACCGGCAAGATGATCTCGGCCGGTCTTGGGCGGTACGGACCCTTCGTGCTGCACGACGGCACCTACGCCAATCTCGAAAGCATCGAGGACGTGTTCTCGATCGGCCTGAACCGCGCCGTTTCGGTGATCGCCGAGAAGCAGCAGAAGGGCAAGGGCGGCCGCAACGGGAGCACGCCGGCTGCGTTGAAGGAACTGGGCGAGCATCCCGACGGCGGCGGCAAGATCGTCGTGCGCGACGGCCGCTACGGACCCTACGTCAATTACGGCAAGGTCAATGCCACGCTGCCCAAGGGCAAGGATCCGCAATCGGTGACGATGGACGAGGCAATCGCCCTGATTGCTGAGAAGGAAGCCAAGGGCGGAGGCGGCAAGAAGCCGTTCCGCCGGGCGGCAAAGAAAGGATAGCACGACGTGGCGCGCAGGATCTCCGGAAGAAGTCACGGCGATCCGCGCAGCGCCGACACCAGGGCGAAGGTGGTCAAGGATGACTACCGGCCCTCGCGCGACGAAATCCTGCGCTACATCGCTGAGAACCCCGACCGCTCCGGAAAACGCGACATCGCCAAGGCGTTCGCGCTGCGCGGCGAGGACCGCATCTGGCTCAAGGATCTGCTGCGCGACCTGCAGGATGAGGGCCTGCTGACCAGGAACCGCAAGCGGCTCACCCGCGCCGGCTCCCTGCCCCATGTCGCCGTGCTCGACATTTTCGGCCGCGATAACGATGGTGTGCTTCTGGCGCATCCGAGCGAATACACCGGCCCGGGCTCGCCGCCCGTGATCGCCATCCGCATTTCGCGCGGCGCCAGCGGCCCGGTTCCGGGCATCGGCGCCCGCGTCCTCGCCAAGACCTTCCCGACCGACGATCCCTCAGGCCCCGCCTATACCGGGCGGGTCATGAAGATTTTCGAGAAGCGCAGCGAAGCCGTGCTCGGCGTCTTCCGCGTGCTGAAGGACGGCACCTTTCGCATCGAGCCGGTGGAACGCCGCCAGCCCGAGCTGATCGTCGACAAGGAATTCCAGAACGGCGCCAAAAATGGCGATCTGGTCGAGGTCGAGCCGGCGCGCGCTTCGCGCTACGGCCTGCCGCGGGCCAAGGTGCTGGCGGTGCTGGGCTCGCTGACTAGCGAGAAGGCGGTCTCGATGATCGCCATCCACGCCCACGACATACCCCACGTCTTTCCGGCCCATGTGATCGCCGAAGCCGACGCCGTGAAGCCGGTTTCGCTTGCCGGGCGCGAGGACTGGCGCGATCTGCCGCTGGTTACCATCGATCCGGCCGACGCCAAGGACCATGACGACGCGGTGTTCGCCACGCCCGATACGGATAAGAAGAATCCCGGCGGCGTCATCGTCACCGTGGCAATCGCCGATGTCGCGGCCTATGTCCGCTACGGCACGCCGCTCGACCGCGAGGCGCTGAAGCGTGGCAATTCGGTCTATTTCCCGGACCGCGTCGTGCCGATGCTGCCCGAGCGCATCTCCAACGACCTCTGCTCGCTGCGCGAAGCGGAGGACCGCCCGGCGATCGCCGTGCGCATGACCTTTTCGGCGGAAGGCCGCAAGCTCAGGCACTCGTTCCACCGCATCATGATGAAATCGGCGGCCAAGCTCGCCTACCCGCAGGCGCAGGCGGGGATCGATGGCGTGCCCGACGACAAGACGGGGCCGATCCTCGAAGGCGTTCTGAAGCCCCTCTGGGATGCCTATGCCGTGCTCAAGCGCGGCCGCGACAGCCGCCAGCCGCTCGAACTGGAGCTGCCGGAACGCAAGATCCTGCTCAAGCCCGACGGCACCGTCGACCGGGTCGTCGTGCCGGAGCGCCTCGACGCCCACAAGCTGATCGAGGAGTTCATGATCCAGGCCAATGTCGCGGCCGCGGAGACGCTTGAAGGCAAGAAAGAGCCGCTCGTCTACCGCATCCACGACGCGCCGTCGCTGGCGAAACAGGAATCGCTGCGCGAGTTCCTGCACACGCTTGGCCTGTCGCTGGCGCGCGGCGCGCAGATGCGGCCCGGGCAGTTCAACGGCATTCTGGAGCGGGTGCGCGGCGCCGACAACGAGGCGCTGGTCAATGAAGTGGTGCTGCGCTCACAGAGCCAGGCCGAATACTCGCCGAAGAACATCGGCCATTTCGGTCTCAACCTGAGACGCTACGCGCATTTCACCTCGCCGATCCGGCGCTATGCGGATCTCATCGTGCATCGCGGACTGATTGCCGCGCTCGGCCTCGGTCCCGGCGGCCTGACGCAGCAGGAAGCGGATCGCCTGGAAGAGGTCGGCGCGCTGATCTCGGCCACCGAACGCCGCGCCATGGCGGCCGAACGCGACACGGTCGACCGGCTGATCGCGGCCTATCTCGCCGAGCGCATCAACGACACCTTCGACGCTCGCATCTCCGGCGTCGCCAAGGCGGGACTCTTTGTCCAATTGCCGCAGTATGGCGCCGATGGTTTCATCCCGGTGTCAAGTTTGGACGGCGATTACTATATCTACGATGAAACCGCTCGATCGCTGTTCGGAGAGCGCACCGGCAAGGGCTACCAGCTAGCCGACCGCGTCGAGGTGCGGCTGCTCGAGGTTGCGCCGATGGCGGGCGCGATGCGTTTCGAAATGCTGAGCGACCCGAAGCCGCTGCCAGGCTCGCGACGGTCGTTCCACAAGACCAAGGGCCGCGCCCGCGCGTCGCAGTCGCGCATGGGTCCCCGCGGCAGGAGAAGATGATGTCGAAGGGCATGGAAGAACAGGTTATCGGCGGCGAGCACCATTCGGGCCGCGTCGCGCGTCCGCTGTGGACGGCAATCAAGCGCGGCATGCTTGGCCGGTGCCCGCATTGCGGCGAAGGCAAGGTGTTCGGCGCCTTCACAAAGCCCGTCGACAAATGCGGCGTCTGCGGCGAAGAGCTTCATCACCATCGCGCCGACGACCTTCCCGCCTATCTGGTGATCGTCATCGTCGGCCACATTGTGGTTGGCGCCTTCATGACTGTGGAGGCCGCCACCACGCTTTCGACCTGGCAGCACGCGCTGATCTGGGTGCCGCTGACCATTATTGTGGCTATCGCGCTGTTGCAGCCGGTCAAAGGCGCCGTCATCGGCCTGCAATGGGCGCTCTATATGCACGGCTTCGGCGGCGAGAAGGACGAGTTCGAGCCGCATCCCTAAGCCTGCAGCGGTTCTGCCCTTGAGACAAACAACGACCATCTCCGAGCAGTGGAATTCCAGATCGAGAACCGCTGCGCGTTTTTCCTGGAATTGCTCCGGCAGCGACGTTTGGTCCGGGGCTGGTGCAAAGGCCCGAACACGTAAGCCACTTTCGCGTTCGAGAAGTTTCCGCTAGGTCGAGCGCATGGAAGGAATGACCAAGGCGGATGTCGACAAGCTCGATAAAGGCTTGGCCGTGCACGGCGGTCGGCCGCTTCGCCCGCGCGATGCCGCAACCTTGATCCTGCTCGACAGGAGAGCCAGCGACGTTCTGGTGCTGATGGGCCGGCGCCATGCCGGCCACGCCTTCATGCCGGGAAAAATCGTCTTCCCCGGCGGCCGCACCGATCCCGCCGACAGCCGCGTTCCGGTGGCTGCCCCGCTGCATCGTGAGGAAGAGGCAAGGCTTGTGAGCGGCCCCGGCCGCGCGAGCGCCGCACGGGTGCGCGCCATCGCCATGTCGGCAATTCGTGAGACTTACGAGGAAGCCGGCCTGCTGATCGGCCGTAAAGGCCCGTTCGCGACCGCCAAGCGCGATTGGCAGGGTTTCGTCGAACACAGCGTCGCACCGTCGCTGGACGCCCTGCGCTTTATTGCGCGCGCCATCACGCCGCCCAACCGCGTGCGCCGCTTCGATACCCGCTTCTTCAGCGCCTGGCGTGAGGATGTCGCCGTCGAATTGCCCGACGGTGGTCCAACCAACGAGTTGGAGGAGCTCGTCTGGCTGCCGCTTGGCGACGCCCGCAAGGCCGACACACCCGACATCACCCGCATGATCCTGGAAGAACTGGAAAGGCGCCTCGCCCGCGATCCGTTGCTGCGTCCGGGCGGCGCAGTGCCGTTCTTCCGCCTCATCCGAAACCGCTTCGTTCGCGAAGTCCTTTAGAAGCAGAGCATCCCCATCGATGACGGTCGATACCCAGCAACAGGGCGACGAACGCGTACACTGGCTGCCGATGACTGCGGCGATCTCCTCGATCAGCGTGGTCGGCATTGCCATCGGCCTCGGCATGCCGCTGCTCAGCGTCATCCTCGAATCGCGCGGCCACTCGGCCTCGATGATCGGCCTCAACACGGCGGTCGCCGGGCTCGCCTCGATCGCCGGCGCGCCGCTCGCCACGCCGCTGGCCATGCGCCTCGGCGTCGCCCAGACCATGCTTTTGATGATCGCCGTTGGCGCGCTCGCTTTTGTCGGCTTTCATTTCGCGCCGGCCTTCTGGATGTGGTTTCCGCTCCGCGTCGCGCTGCACATCTCGCTGACAGTGCTCTTCATTCTGTCGGAATTCTGGATCAGCACCTCGGCGCCCCCGCATCGTCGCGGCCTTGTGCTTGGCATCTACGCTACGGTGCTCTCTCTGGGCTTCGCCGCCGGGCCGTGGCTGTTCGCCCATGTCGGCTCCGGTGGGTTCCTGCCGTTCGGCGTCACCATTGCGTTGGTAACGCTTGCTGCCATTCCGGTGCTGGCGGCTCGTAACGAGAGCCCGGCGATCGTCGCCGACGGCGAAACCAGCCATTTCCTGCGCTATATCTGGATGGTGCCCACAGCAACCTTCGCCGTGCTGGTGTTCGGCGCCGTCGAGACCGGCGGCTTTTCACTGTTCCCGGTCTATGGCAGCCGCATCGGCTACTCCGAGGCCGACGCTGCGCTGTTGCTGACGATGATCGGCCTCGGCAACGTTCTGCTGCAGATACCGATCGGGATGATCAGCGACCGAGTCTCGGACCGCCGCTACCTGCTTCTGGCCTGCGCCACGGTCGGCCTCATCGGAACCGTGTTCATGCCTTTCTTCGCCAAGGACTGGCACCTGATGGCGGCGCTTCTGTTCGTCTGGGGCGGTGTGGTCGCGGCCATGTACACGATCGGCCTTGCGCATCTGGGTTCTCAGCTTTCCGGCCATGAGCTCGCCTCTGCCAACGCCGCCTTCGTGCTCTGCTATGGGGTCGGCATGGTGATCGGCCCGCAGGCGATCGGCATCGGCATGGACGCCTTCGGCCCTTCGGGCTTCGGCTGGTCGCTGGCGCTGTTCTTTGCCGCGTACATGCTCCTGGTTCTCGTCAGGTTGGTGCGAAAGATCCTCTAGTGAAAATGTCGCCCGGCACCGGGGCATGCTGACATCACCGTGTCAGCAGGCCCCCTGCTATACCCTCGCTCCGATCCAGGAAGAACGAGGATATAGCGATGATCGACAGCGGCTTTGAAACCAAGTCCCTCAGGATGGAACTGCTTCTGCTCGTCACCTTCCAGGCGCCGGCGGCCGATGTCGAGCGCATCATGGAGGCGGTGGTGGCGATCACGCCGCTGCGCATGGGCAAGTATGACGGCAATGCCTACCAGTCGGCGCAAGGAATAGAGCGCTACCGGACGCTCGAAGGCGCTGCCGCGGGCGCCGAGATCGAGTTGCGCAGGCGGCCGGGCACGGTCGAGGTGTCGTTCGAACTGCCCGACGATCAGGCGCTCGCCGCCCGTGTCGCCGAAGCGATATTCCAGGCCCATTCCTACCAGGAGCCTGTGATCCGCATTCAGCCGCTGCTGACCAGCCGTTCCAAGGGACTCGACGACCATACCAATCCGAACCGCTGGTGGAACACGACCGGCGACTGGAAGAAGGCCGATCTGCAGGTCAGGGAGAACGCCTGACGCGGCGAGTTCCGCCGCGTCAAAACGGGGCAAGAAGGCGCTTGGGCTTGACTTTCCGGGCGCGTTCTTTATGTGTCGCGCCAAGTTTCCCGCGTCCGGGTGTTTTCCCCGTGCTCCAGCGGCCAAAACTCCACGAACATTAACGGACGAACATCATGGCCAAAGCCGCAAACATCAAGATCAAGCTTCTGTCGACCGCCGACACCGGTTTCTTCTACGTGACCAGCAAGAACAGCCGCACCAAGACGGACAAGCTGTCGTTCCGTAAATACGACCCGATCGCCAAGAAGCACGTCGAGTTCAAGGAAACCAAGATCAAGTGATCCGGTTTATCCTGAAATGCCGAACGCCGCCCCTTGGGGCGGCGTTTTTGTTTTCAGCGGGCGGACGCTCGAGCAAGAAAGCCCGCGGCTGCCTGACGCTGAATCATGCATGAGAAAAAGGGGGCCGGTCGGCGGTTGGCAGCGGTACGAGGAGGCCACTATGTGCCAGCGCCGGCCGGCCGACCCCACGGACCCAGGAGATGCGGCGGACCTGAGCATCATGGGGTATTTTTTTGGATCGAGCCGGGCAGTCTACCCTCGTGCCGGCTTCGTCTTCGTTCTATGCCAAGCAGATTTGCTCAAGAACTTATGAAAATCAACCATTTCTTAACCACGGCTCCCGAATCGCTTGGATTAAGGTAAATTCCTAACCCTATCGGGTTGACGCGGAATTGGGGCTTCCGTGGGTAACCGCAGCGCGGCGCAACGATTTCAGGCAACGCGCTTAAGTCTTCTAGTCTTGTCCATCGATGCGCCAAAACTGCTGCGCACTGTTGGGTGACATGGATTAGGCGGCCTTGGCGACAACCCGGTTGCGTCCGCCGCTCTTGGCCTCGTAGAGCGCAAGGTCGGCTCGCTTCATCAACGCCGCGACCGTATCGGCTCCCCTCAGCACCGATGACACGCCGACGCTGACCGTCACCTCGATCGTCTTGCCATCCCCGCCGATTGCGAAGGGCGCCTGCGCGATCTCGGCGCGGATACGCTCGGCCACCTTCTCGGCGATGGGCCCGTCGGTATCCGGCATGACCACGACGAACTCCTCGCCGCCGAAGCGGCAGGCGAGATCGATGCCGCGCACGTTCTTGCGCAGCCGCCTGGCGAATTCACGCAGAACGTCGTCGCCGCCGTCATGGCCATGGGCGTCATTGATGGATTTGAAACGGTCGAGGTCGGTGATCATCACCGAGAGCGGCCGCCGCCGCGCCACGGCGCGGTCGAACAGCGTCTCAAGATGGCTATCCAGGTAGCGGCGGTTGTGCAGGCCGGTCAGCGCGTCGGTCACCGCCATCTCGATGGTCTGGGTGACGCTGGCGCGCAGCTGATCGTTATAGCGCTTGCGCCGCACCTGCGTGCGCAGCCGGGCCGTCAGCTCGTGCTGATCGATCGGCCGCGTCAGATAGTCGTTGATGCCGAGTTCGAGGCCGCGGATAATGCGGCCCTCCTCGCCCTCATCGGCCAAGAGCATGATCGGCAGGAAGCGGGTGCGGTCGAGCGAGCGCAGTTGCGAGCAAAGCCGGAGCGCATCGAAATCGGCGAAGGTTGTCGAGATCAGCACGCATTCATAGGCGGTCTCGGCGGCCTGGAAGAATCCGGCATTCGGATCGGTGGCGACGTCGAGATCGGCGCTGCCGCGAAGCATCTTCTGGATACGCTCGATAGACGACTTGCGCTCGTCCACCAGAAGCACCTTGGGCTTGGTGTCTTCCGTCGCGAAATTGCGGCTGAGCAGCTCTTCGATGCCGATGTTGCGCGTGGTCGAGGCGCGCAGCCGCAATTCGTCGGTCAGCGACTTCAGCCTGACCAGGCTCTTCACCCGCGTCATCAGTTGCAGATCATTGACCGGCTTGGTGAGGAAATCGTCGGCGCCCGCCTCAAGGCCGCGCACCCGGTCCGATACCTGGTCGAGCGCGGTGATCATGACCACCGGAATATGCGAGGTCGCCGGGTCGCTCTTCAGCCGCTTGCAGACCTCGAAGCCGTCCATGCCCGGCATCATCACGTCGAGCAGCACGACATCGACCTTGCCGTTTTCGCAGGTCTCGATCGCATCCGGGCCGTTGCCGGCCGTCAGCACCTCGAAATATTCGGCCAGCAGCCGAACCTCCAGCAGCCGCACATTGGCGGGGATGTCATCGACGACGAGGATCCGCGCGGTCATCTCAAAGACTCCGGCTCAGGCATCGCCCAGATAGGATTTGATTGTTTCGATGAAGCGCGGCACCGAGATCGGTTTGGAAATATAGGCCTCACAGCCGCCCTGACGGATGCGCTCTTCGTCGCCCTTCATCGCGAAGGCGGTGACGGCGATGACCGGGATCGAGTGCAGTTCGTCGTCTTCCTTCAGCCACTTGGTCACTTCCAGGCCAGAAACCTCGGGCAGTTGGATGTCCATCAGGATCAGGTCCGGCCGGTGCTGGCGCGCGAGATCCAGCGCCTCCAGGCCGTTGCGCGTGCGGACCGTTTCGTAACCGCTGGCTTCGATGAGGTCCCGAAAGAGCTTCATGTTGAGCTCATTGTCCTCGACGATCATGACCTTCTTAGCCATCAATTTCCCGTCCCGACGGTCCCCTGAGCCGAAGACCGCCGTCATGCGTCCTTGCCGGATCGCACCCAACCCGCCTGTACCCTACGTCAATATGATTGACGAAACGCAAACCTGCCGTTGGAAAAGCACACCCATTCCACTTGCGGCTGCAGGGCTGAAGCGGCTGAGACTTGCCGCAAGCGACGCTTGCCATTACTGCGGAAGAAAGACTCAACATGCACATCGGCAAAAGGTAATGATGACGAACGCAGCGTCAATGCGCGAGGAGGCGGAAACCCTTGCCGTCAGGGCGCTTGGCTTCGTCGCCGGCGATCCGAAGCTGTTGCCTCGCTTCCTGGCGATAACCGGCATCGAGGCGCGGTCGATCCGCCACGCTGCCGCGGAGCCGGGCTTCCTTGCCGGCGTGCTGCAGTTCATCCTCGCCCACGAGCCGACGCTTTTGCGCTTTGCCGAGGAAACGGGCACGCCACCGGCTGCCGTCGGCAAGGCCTTGCGGGCGCTGCCGCTCGGCAATGACGATCATGAGCGCTCGACATGAGCGACGATCCCGAGACCGCGCGCCAGATCGAGGAGTTGGCGGCCGACGACCGGCCGCTGCTGGTGCTCGATGTCGATGATGTCGTGCTCGAATTCATCCGGCCCTTCCCGCGCTACCTGAAGTCGCGCGGCTTCGGGCTGACTCTCGCCTCCTTCCGGCTCACCGGCAACATCGCCGAGATGGCGTCCGGCCGGCTGATCGAGCAGGCGGAAGTGACGGCGCTTCTCGACGATTTCTTCGATGCCCAGGCCGATTGGCAAAGCATCACCGACGGCGCCGCGGAGGCGCTGGCGTCGCTCGGACAGCGCGCCGAGATCGTGCTCCTGACCGCGATGCCGCACAAGCACCGCGCCGTGCGCCGGGCGCATCTCGACGTGCTGGGCCTGAACTACCCGCTGCTGACCACGGAAATGGCAAAGGGCCCAGCCATCGCCAAGCTGCGCGGCGCCAAGGGCCGGCCCGTCGCCTTCGTCGACGACCAGCCCTCCAACCTGCTGTCGGCGCGCAGCTCTGTCGTCGACGCGCACCTCTTCCACCTGATGGCCGACAATTCGCTGCGCGCTTTCCTGCCGCCGACGCCGGACGACATCATCTCGGTCGATAACTGGCGCGAGGCGGCGCCGAGGATTGCGGGCGCGCTCGGGCTATAATTCAGGCGCTCAGGGCTGCAGCTTCGCTCCAGCCCCGCCATTGTCGCCGCCGTCCGAATCGGCCCCGCCGGTTGAATTGTCCGTTCCGTTCGCGCCGTCATCGCCGCTCGAATTGTCGTCCTGCCCCGCGCTGTCGTCCTGGACTTTATCCGGGCCCTTCAGCATGGCGCCGTTGACGACGATGGACCCATCGGCCTTGGTGTTGATCACCCACTCCAGGCGACCGTCAGGCAGTGTCTTGCCAAAACCCTTGACGGCAAGCGCGAACGGGAAGGCCTGCACCATTTGCTCATCGCTCTTTGCCGCTTCCTTCAGGGCATCGACGATCCTGTCGTAGCCGGCGACGTCGATGGTCACGCTCCCATCGGCTTTCTTGCTATCCGGGAAATACACCTCGCCTTCCATGGCGACTTCGATACCGCCATTCTTCACTGTCGAGTGCCCGAACACGATCTTGGGCTTCTTGGCCTTGAAATCCTCGACCAAAGCCTTGCCGAATGCATCCGGCAGCGACGGATTCTTATTGAGATCAAAGGCTTCGATCGTCTTCCTTGCCATGGTATCGAGATCAATATTGGCGCCACCGAAGTTGAGGTCGATATCCGTCGGCAGCAACGCGACGCTCCAGGCGGGCAGCGCTTGCTGCGGGATCGTCAGGCCGGAGGCCTTGATCGAGTAATCGACTCTGCCGTTCGGTGAGATTCCGTCCATCGCGAACGCGGTGCTGAACTGCTTCGCCGCGAATTTGCCGACAGGGCTCTCCACCTCGAAATCCTTAAAGCTGTAGTTGCCGTCGATCCTTTCCCAGACGGGCAGCGCGGCCAACAGGAGCGATTTGAGCTCCGCCTGGTTAGCCTTGAGCTTGGCTTCGTCCTCGTTGGCGACGGCAAAGGCAAGAAGGTCGAGCAACGGCTTCGTCCGTACGCCCTTGCCATTCGCATCAACGGAAAGTTCGGGCGTTTTCAGGGTGACCGGAAAATTCATTCCGCTGTTGGGATCGTCCATCTTGATAGTCTCGACGAAGCTCGAGACCTTTTGCGTTGCCTTGAAGTCGACGCCGCCATTGGCCGACTTGGTGGCGGCAATCGTCGCGGTGCCGGCACCGGCGGTGACGTCCGCCTGC